>NZ_JBFBGK010000119.1:0-24075 GCF_040684615.1 Streptomyces sp. NPDC089919 | reverse complement strand
CCCTTCGCAGGCGGGCGCCGGTCCGGTCGCGGGGTAGTGGGGTCAGTAGGGGTTGACCGGGGTCCACTTCTGGGAGTCGGTGGGGGTGCAGGTGGTGGCGAAGGTGTCGCCGGTGGGGGTGGCGTCGAGGCACAGGGCGGTGGCCTGGCTGCGGAAGGCGGTGTTCTGGCCGTCCGGGACGGGCGTCCACTTCTGGTAGTCGCCGGTGTTGTCCGCGAGGGTGTAGGTCCGGCCGTCGGCGGCGCCGTCCAGGAACAGGCCGGTGGCGAGGTCCTGCAGCCGGTTCGTGTCCCCGCCCAGCCCGTAGGTGACCCAGCGCTGGTAGTCACCGTCGTTCGAGGGGTTGGTCACGAGCACGCCAGCCGCGTTGCTGTCCAGCATGAGGCCGTTGGCCTTGTTCTGGTACTGCTGGACCAGCGGGGTGAGGTAGATAGGGACCCACTTCTGGTAGTCCCCGCCGTTGCACCCCAGCGCGTAGGTGGAACCCTGCGCATTGCTGTCCAGGCACAGTCCGGTGGCCCGGTTCTTGAAGTTGGTCTCCAGACGGTCGCCCACCGCGTCCCACTTCTGGTAGTCGCCGGGGTTGCCCGAGTTGGTGTAGACCGAACCCGCCGCATTGCTGTCGAGGAAGAGGCCGGTGGCCTTGTCCTGGAAGCGGAATGCCGTCCCGCCGCTGCGGAACGTGCCCCACTTCTGGTAGTCGCCGGCATTTCCGGGGTTCGTGCGCGCCTCGCCCGCGGAATTGCTGTCGAGGACCAGCCCGGTCGCCTTGTTCTTCCAGCCGCGCAGCACGGGCGAGAGGGTGCCGCCGTCGACCACGTTGTTCGCCTTGTAGGGCTGGAACCCGCCGGACTGCAACCGGGCGCGGGTGTAGTAGTTGCTCTCGAGGTGGGCGACGGTGCCCGGACGGGCCTCCTCGTAGACCTCCGCGACGGTGTGCTGGCTGTCCTTCCACCGGTAGAAGAGCACGACGTGGCTGTCGATGTTGTCGAGCATGTCGCCGGGCTTGAGGTCGTCGTAGCTCGCGAGCTTCTGCGAGACGTCCGGCAGGGTCCACGTCGTCAGCGACGAGTTCAGCCGCCAGACCATCGAGACGTACCCGGAGCAGTCCTGCCGGTAGTTCCGCCCCTGCGGGTCGGCGTAGTAGTCGGACTGGCTGTAGGGGACCTTGCGGTCCACCCAGTACTGGGCGCGGGCGATGACCTCGGCGCGGGTGATGGTGGCCGCGGCGGCGGCCAGGGTGCCCGCCATGGCGCGCTCGGCCTGCCGGCCGTTGAGGTCGTCCGGCACGTGGCCGGTCTGCTGCTGGAACTTCATCGCCGCGGCCGGTGCCGAGGACGGGGCGCCCGGTGCCGGGGACGCCCCCGTCCCGGCGGCCTGGGCGGGAGCGCCCAGGAAGAGCACTCCGGCTCCCAGGGCCCCAGCCGCTATTCGAGCAATACGTCGGCGCGCACTCTTGCGCATCAATTCCCCCGGAAAATGACGGACGTCGTGGTCCACGGAGGCCGGGCCGCCCTTGTGGCGGCCGCAATTCCCGACCGGAAAACGACACAGCGCGCACCGGGCAGGCGTATGGACGGCCCGCCCGTGACGTCAGCTGTTCTGCCCCCGTGTTGATCTTTCGCCCTGGACCCTAGCCCGTATGACCTGCTGTTTCAATGTGAGTTGATCGGCCGTCAATTGTGCTTGTCGCAGGCTCACTTGCGTCGTTAGGGTCCCTTACGTCCGACGCTTGTCGCCGGAATCCTCACTCCGCCTGCGGAAGTGTTGATTCCGTCCGGTAGCGCCCCGGGGTGGTACCGAACTCCCTGCTGAAGGCGTGCGAGAAGGCGTAGGGGGTGCCGTAGCCGACCTGGCGGGCGATGGCGGCCAGGGAGTCGGTGGTGTCGCGGAGCAGCGTGGCGGCGAAGGTCAGCCGCCACCAGGTGAGGTACGCCATCGGCGGGCGGCCGACCAGGGCGGTGAAGCGCCGGGCCAGGGTGGGGCGGGAGACGCCCGCCTCGGCGGCCAGCCGGTCGTTGGTCCAGGGCGCGGCCGGGTCCGAGTGCAGTGCCCGGAGGGCGGTGGCCGCCACCGGGTCGCCCAGGACGGCCGGCCAGGTCCCGGTCGAGCCCTCGGACATCCAGGACCGGATCATGTAGACGAGGAGCAGATCGAGCAGGCTGGGGACGGCGATGCACGAGCCGGGCCGGCGCGCGTCCAGCTCCCGGCCCAGCAGGTCGATGGCGGAGCGGAGTTCGGCGTGGCCGCCGATGCGGTGGGGGAGGTGGACGACCTCCGGCAGCTCAGCCATCAGCGGGTGCACCCGGCTCCGGTCGAGCCGGTACTTGCCGCACAGCATCTCCACCGCGCCGGGAGCGGTCCGGCCGGTGTCCGGGGTCCGCGCGTCGAGCAGTCGCTCGAAGGGCGCCGCCCGTGCCACGGCCGCCTCGTCGAGGGGCGAGTCGGCGAGCACGTGCCCGGTGCCGTGCGGCAGCAGCACCGCGTCACCCGCGCTGAGGGAGACGGGCTCGCCGCCGTCGGCCAGCAGCCAGCAGCCGCCCTTCAGCAGGACGTGGAATCCCGCGCCGTCGTACGCGGCGATGCGCGTCGACCAACTCCCGTCCAGCGCGACCCGGTCGGAGGAGGGGCGTCCGATCCGGACCGCCGCGATGGCATCGCTCACTACGTCCATCGGGCGAGCGTATCGGTGGCATCGGCGGTGAGACGTCTGCGTATTCGGCAGAGCAGCACGGGCATCGCGATGATCGTCCGTGCTCCGTAGAGTCGTGATCATGAAGAACGAGAGCATGTCGGACGAGAGCACGGCGGCCGAGAGCGTGACGGACGAGAGCGCGAAGAGCGAGCGGTCCCGGAGCATCACCCTGGGCGATGTCGAGGTCATCCGGGTCGTGGAGTGGCAGGGCGCCTTCATACCCGCCCGCGGCATCGTGCCGGACTCCGCCCCCGAGACCTGGCAGGACAACGCGGACTGGCTGGCTCCGGACCACTGGCAGCCGGAGAGCGACGCCGCGGTGGTCGCCCTGCAGACCTGGGTGCTCCGCAGCGGCGGGCGGACCGTCCTGGTCGACACCGGAGTGGGCAACGGCCGGGAGCGGCCCGGTTCGCCGCGGTTCCACCACTGGCAGGGCGACTTCCTCGGGCCGCTGGCCCAAGCCGGGATCCGCCCGGAGGACGTGGACGTGGTCGTGAACACCCACATCCACGGTGATCACGTCGGCTGGAACACCGTGGACTCCGACGGGCGTTGGGTACCGACCTTCCCCAACGCCACGTACCTGATCCCGGAGGCCGACGACTTCCACTTCGGCCCCCGCAACGCCTACGGCAGGGGTCTGCGGGAGGACGACCGGCTGATCTACGAGGACAGCATCGCCCCCGTCCACCAGGCCGGGCAGGCCGTGCTGTGGGAGGGGGCCCACCGCATCGACGAGAACCTGCTGCTCGAATCCGCCCCCGGCCACACGCCCGGCTCGTCCGTGCTGCGGCTCGCCTCCGGTGGCGACCGGGCCGTCTTCGTCGGGGACCTGCTGCACAGCCCGGTGCAGATCCTCCGGCCCGACTGCAACAGCTGCTTCTGCATGGACGCCGGCCAGGCCGTCGCCAGCCGCCGCCGGATCCTCGAACGGGCCGCCGCCGAACGGGAACTGGTCGTCCCCGCCCACTTCGGTGGCGCGGGTGCGGTGGAGGTCCGCCGCGAAGGCCCCGACTTCACCCTCGGCCGCTGGCCCTTCGCGGACCTGGCCTAAAGGAACTCATCCGCGTGTTCCCGCGCCCAGGAGCGGAAGGTGCGGGCGGGCGCGCCGGTGATCTCCTGCACCGTGGCGGTGACCGCATCCGATGCGGGCCGTGCCACGGCACTGTCCAGCAGGGCCTCGACGAGTGCGGGCGGGCGGCCGTCGGCGAGCATCTGCTCCCGGGCGACCTGGAGCGGCAGCTCCTCGAACCGCAGCGGGCGCCCGATCGCCTCGCCGATCAGCTGCACCTGCTCGGCTCGGCTCAGCACTTCCGGACCGGTCAGGACGTACGTCGCCGCCGCGTGGCCGGGCTCGGTCAGCACCCGGGCGGCGACGGCCGCGACGTCGCGTTCGTGGATCACGGCCGTGGCGGCTATGCCGGGACCGCGAACGGCCTGTGTGGTGCGGATCTGCGCGGCCCAGCCCCGGGTGTTGGAGGCGATGGTGTCGGACCGCAGGACGCTCCACTCCACACCGGAGGCCTTGACCAGGCGCTCCATGTCGGCATGGAGCTGGTTGATGGGGTCGGTCTGCCGGGCGGCGTGGTCGTCGACGCCCGAGGACGAGAGGTAGACGATCCGGCGGGCGTGCCGCGCCAGCGCCGCCAGCACGGCCGGCGCGCCCTCGGTCGTGAGGAAGGGCCAGATCAGGAAGGCCGATCCGATCCCGGGCAGGGCCTCCACCAGCCCGTCCGGCTCGGACAGGTCCCCGCCCACCACCGTGGCGCCGGCCGGCAGCGCGGCCGAGGCGGGCTCACGGACCAGGGCCCGCACCGCGGCGCCGGAGTCGAGGAGTTGGTCGACGACCTGCCGGCCGACGTTACCGGTCGCGCCGGTCACAAGGATGTCGTTCATGATCGGGTCAGCCCCCGCCGCGTCCGGAGTATTCCGCTGCCCTTCGTCCGTCGCCGCCCTTCGACGGTCACGGGGCGGGCGGGGTCCAGTCGGCCGGCAGGCCGGACTGGGCGAGGACGGCGGTGAGGCTGTAGAAGTCCTGGTCGGAGACGATCCGGGGGCCCTCGACCTCGAGCAGGGTGGCCAGGGGCACGGCGAAGGGCCTGGGCGCGCCCTTGATGTGCCCGGCGTAGACGGCCTCGACGGTGATGTGCCGGCCCGCGCGGTGGGCGGCGCGCACGGTGACGTGGACGTCGTCGATCAGGCTATCGGTGCGGGCCTTCCAACCGGCTATCTCCTGGCGCCCTTTGAACGTGACGCCGATGGCCTGGTCGGTGTAGGTGCCGCCGGGGGTGAAGAGGGACCCGAGCGCGGCCGGTGCCGCGCCGTTCCAGGCGGCCGCCCAGACGGTGGCGACCCTGGGGAGGTGCCGGTCGGCGGGCGCCGCGGCGAAGGCGGTGGTGCCCAGGGCGAGGGTGGCGGCCGCCGCCAGGGCGAGGGCGGTCGCGGGGCGGTGCTTCATGGGTGGGTCCTCCATCGGGTGTGGTCTTCGGGGTCGGCGCAGGTCAGGGCCGCAGCGGCGCGCGGCCGCAACGACTCAGGGCCGCAGTACCTCAAGGGGTCAGCACGACCTTGCCGGTGACGGTGCCGGACTCCGCCAGGCTGAGCGCCTCGGCGGCCCGGGCGAGCGGCAGCCGCGCGGCTATCCGCGGGGTGATCTCGCCGCGCTGGAGGGCGGCGAAGACCTCGGTGAGGTCCGTCCGCAGCCGCCCCCGGAAGCGGTCCTTGCTGAGGGCGCGGCCGGCCCAGATGTTGTAGAAGTGCGCGCGGCGGCCGTTGGGCAGGGAGTTCCACAGCCAGGTGCGGGCCAGGATCTTGAGTACGGGCAGCTGCTTGGAGCCGGTGTCGTCGCGGGTGGAGGCGCTGCCGTAGGAGACGAGGGTGCCGCCGGGGGCGAGCAGCTGCCAGGAGTCGACCACGCTCCGGCCGCCGACGTGGTCGAAGACGGCGTCCACCCCGCCGGGGGCCAGCTGCCGGACCCGGGCCGGCACGTCGCCGCCGCGGTAGTCGACCGGGATCACGCCCAGCTCCCGCAACGCGTCGTGGTGCCGGGCGGAGGCCGTGCCGATCACCCGCACGCCGGCCGCGCGGGCGAGCTGGACCAGGACGGAGCCCACTCCGCCGCTCGCGCCGTGCACCAGGATGCTCTGCCCGGCGCGGACCCGGGCCGTGCGGTGCAGCATCTGCCAGGCGGTGATGCCGTTGACCACGACGGTCTCGGCCTCCTCCGGGCTCAGGCCGTCCGGTACGTCGACCGCGTCCTGGGCGTCGACCACGACGTGGCTGGCCCAGCCGCCGACCTTGACCAGCGCGGCCACCCGCCGGCCGGCCAGCGCCGGGTCGACGCCCTCGCCGGTCGACACGATGCGGCCCACCAGGTCGTACCCGGGGACGAAGGGGAACGGCGGCTGGTCGTAGTACCGGCCGCGGCGCATCTGCTGCTCGGCGAAGGAGACGCCGGTCGCCTCCATCGCGATCACCACCTGCCCCGGAGCGGGCTCCGGCACGGCGGTGCGGCGGATCTCCAGCTGCTCCGGAGCCACCACGCCCGGCAGGACGACCTGCACGGCCTGACCGGACCGGGTGCTCGGGCCGGACGGGCCGGACGGGCCGGACTGGAGGGACGGGCCGGACTGGACGGTCTGCGTGGCCTGGTCGGCGCGGTCGGTGCTCATGGTGTCCCCACTCGTTTCGTAGAAGGTTTCTCGTTCGTTAGAAGTTGTAACCCCTCGACCGTGCAAGAGTCAAGCACGTTCGTGATAGCTTCTAACTAACGAGTGACGAGAGAGCAGGAGACAGGCCATGAGCGAGCCGGACGCGCGGACTCCCCGGGAGCGGTACCGCGCCCAGGTCCGCGAGGAGGTCAAGCAGCACGCCTGGGAGCAGATCGCCACGGCCGGGGCCTCCGCCCTGTCCCTCAACGCCATCGCCAAGCAGATCGGCATGAGCGGACCGGCCCTCTACCGCTACTTCGCCAACCGCGACGAGCTGATCAGCGAACTGATCAGGGACGCCTACCGCAGCCTGGCCGACGCCTTCCACGCGCGTGCCGAGGCCGGTACCGACCTCGGCGACCTGGCCCACGCCCTGCGCGCCTGGGCCCTGGCCGACCCCCAGCGGTACCTCCTCGTCTACGGCACCCCCGTGCCCGGCTACCAGGCCCCCGAGGACACCGTCCGCATCACCGCGGAGATCATGTCCGTGCTGCTGGACGCCTGCGCCGCCCAGCAGCCCTCCGCCGTACCGCCGTCACCGCTGGAGGCCCGGCTGGAGGCGCACCTGGACGAGCACCGGGCCTGGGCCGCCGCGCACCCGGCGGGGCCGGCGGTCCTGCACCGCGCGCTCACCTTCTGGACCCGCCTGCACGGCCTGCTCTCCCTCGAGCTCTCCGGTCACTTCACCGGCATGGGCTTCGACCCGGCCCTCCTCTACACCGCCGAGGCCGGCACGCTCACGACCCCCTGACGTCCGGCGCCGTGCCCCCTTCGGCCTCCGTGCCCGCCAGCGTGTCCGCGTGGTCGAGCAGCGCGGTGCGGTGGCTGTACTGGATCAGGTCGTAGGTCGCCCGGCCCGTGACCACGCTCTCGGGCCGGCTGGGGGTGGCCGGGAAGAAGTCGTCCGCCCGCCGGGGCGCGATGCTGGAGACGTACGCCTGGCCCTGCGGGACGGAGTAGATCCCCAACGGCCGCTGCGCGGACGGCGTCAGCCCCTCCGGGTACTCGTGCGGTTCGGGATAGGCCGTCACATAGACCGGGACGGCGGCGGGTCCGGGGCGGGGACGCACGATGCGGGCGCCTGGGGCCCGCGTGGTGTTGCGACCCGCGGGGTCGTGGATCCAGCCCTTGGCACCGGCGTACCAGATCGCCGTCCAGTCGCCCGTGCGGCCGGCCACGACGAACTGCTGGCCGGAGACGACCGTGCTGCCCCAGTCGTCGATCCGGTCGGTGCCCGCCGACCCCGCGGAGTGCAGGGCGCGGTCGCCGAAGAGGGGTGCGTCGGCGCGGGGCGCGGTGCGTACGAAGAGCATGTTCGCGGACTGCCGCTGCTTCTTGCAGGTCGCCGCCGACGGGGCGGTGGTGCGCCGGGTCCGGGGGACGGCGCGGGAGTCGGAGCACACCCGGACGGTCTGGAGGTTGCGCCGGAAGTCGGGGGTGATGGTCACGGCCTCGCCGGTCGGCACCGGAGCGCGGGTCCGGCCGGCGTCCTGCCCGGCGCCCGGGGTCAGCAGGTCCATGAAGTGCTGCCAGTCCCAGAAGGGCCCCGGGTCCCAGTGGGAGTCGGAGACGGTGGCGGCGCTGGCCGTCAGGACGTTCTCGTGCCCGATGACGTGCTGCCGGTCCAGCGGTACGCCGAACCGCTGCGCCAGGTAGCGGACCAGGTCGGCGGTGGCGCGGTAGGTGGCCGGGGTGAACCAGCCGGCGCCCTGCGCGGCGTAGCCGGTGTGCTCGATGCCGACGGAGTGCATGTTGACCCAGTAGTTCCCGGCGTGGAAGGCCACGTCCTTGGTCGCCACCATCTGCGTCGCCTCGGCGCCCTCGGCGCTCAGGATGTAGTGGGCCGACACTCCGCTCGAGGGGTCCTGGAAGGTCTCCACGCCCGCCTGGTAGCTGCCCTCGATGTCGTGGATGACGATGGTGTCGATCGCGACGTCGTTCTGCGGCCGCGATCCGACCTGGTAGTTGGTGGCCGCCGCCGGCACGAAGCGGCAGTTCAGCGTGGTGGGGCACTCGGCCCGGGCGGCGCGCGGGACGCCCCGGCGGAGTCCGAGGGCGGACAACTGACCGGTGTCCGGGACCACGTCGGGGTGGGCCGGCAGCTCGACGCGCTGGCCGTCCTTGCGCGTACGGGTCAGGCCGGTGCGCAGCGAGGCGTAGACGGCGTCGGCGTACGCGGCGGCGGACTCCCGGTCGCCGGCCTGGCTGTAGCGGGCGACCGCGGCGTACCAGCCGCCCGGGTCGGCGGGGACCGAGCGGGTCACGGTCCGCTGGTAGGAGGCCAGCAGTGCGGCGCCGGCGCGGATGTTCTGGTGCTCGTCCGACCGGAGCCGGTCGGGGCTGACGTGGATGAGGCGGGCGGCGGTGTTGAGCGTGTGCTCGGCGGGGTCCGCGGAGCCGGTCGCGTCGACGGGGCCCTCGCCGGGGCGGTTGGCGGAGGTCCGGCCGGCGGTGGTGTCCGTGAGGTGCATCGGGCCGTATCCGCCCAGCGTGCTGGGCCGGTCGCCGTTGTCCTCCCACCACGACGCCTGGTAGCTGACGCCGAGCAGCACCTCCTCCGGTACGTGGAACTCGGCGGCCGCGGCCGCCACGGCCTGCTGGAACTCCGACGCTCCCGCCGTGGCCGCCCGCGCGGGCCCGGCCGGGACGGCCAACAGCACCGCCAGGGCGGCGTGCACACCGACCAGACGACGTACGGATCGCACCCTCACCACGGACCGACTCCCTCGGTAGTGCCGCCCTTTCCGGAACACCACCGTGTACCCGCCCGCCCTGGCCCGGACCCGGGCGGTGGGCCGCATGGCCCACGGCTCCGGCGCCCGGCTCACTCCGCGGTGGGCGTGTCGGCGGACGCACCCCTGCCCCGGCGGATCGTTCCGTCGGGGCAGGGGTGACGCGGGGCGTCGGCGCGGGCGTCCCGCGGCCGGGCCGGCTCAGGTGCGGGCGGCGGCGGTGCTGCGGGCCGGCTGCCGGGGGACCCGGGTGGCGGCCGGCCGGGAGAGCTGGGCGGCGAGTTCGGCGGCCTCGGCCGGCGTGGAGACCGAGGGCGGGGAGCCGGGCAGCGGGCGGCCGGCGCTCTCCGAGATCAGCACGGCCGCCACCAGGCCGACCGCTCCCGCCAGCATCGTGTAGTAGGCGGGCATCAGGTCCTGGCCGGTGGCGTCGATCAGGGCGGCGACGACCAGCGGGGTGGTGCCGCCGAAGAGCGAGACCGAGACGTTGAAGCCGAAGGAGAGCGAGGCGTAGCGGGTCCGGGTCGGGAAGAGCGCCGGCAGTGTGGAGGACATCGCGCCGAGGTAGGTCACCAGCGCCAGGCCGAGGACGAGCAGGCCGGTGAAGACGGCGAGCGGGCTGCCCTGCCGGATCAGGAGGAAGCAGGGGAGGGCCAGGACCACGAAGGCCGCGGAGCCGCCGATGAGGACCGGCCGCCGGCCCACCCGGTCCGAGAGCCGGCCCACCGCGTTGACCAGGCCGAGCAGGACGAGCATCACGACGACGATCGCCATCAGGCCGCCGGTCTCGTCGAAGCCGAGGGTGGAGAGGTAGGTCGGCATGTAGGAGAGGAGCATGTAGTCGGTGATGTTGAACGCCGCGACCAGCGCCACGCACAGCGCGAGGGCGCGCGGGTCGGCGAACAGGACCTTGCGCAGCGGCAGCTTCTCCAGCGGCTCGCCGGCCGCGCGCTCTTCGAGCTCGCGGAAGGCCGGCGACTCGTCCAGCTTGAGCCGCAGGTACAGGCCGACCAGGCCCAGCGGACCGGCGATCAGGAACGGCAGGCGCCAGCCCCAGTCGAGCATGGCGGCGTCGCCGAGCAACAGCGTCAGGCCGGTGACCAGGCCGGCGGCGGCGATGTAGCCGATGAGCGTGCCGAATTCGAGGAAGCTGCCCCAGAAGCCGCGCCGGCGGTCGGGGGCGTACTCGGCGATGAACGTCGCGGCGCCGCCGTACTCGCCGCCGGTGGAGAAGCCCTGCACCATGCGGCAGAGGACCAGCAGGACCGGTGCCCAGACGCCGATGGTGGCGTAGCCGGGGATCAGGCCGATGGAGAGCGTCGCGGCCGCCATCATGATCATGGTGAGGGCGAGGATCTTCTTGCGGCCCACCCGGTCGCCGAGCGGGCCGAAGAACATCCCGCCGAGCGGGCGGACCAGGAAGGCCGCGGCGAAGGCCGCCAAGGAGGCGAGGATCTGCGCGGTGGCGTTCCCGGAGGGGAAGAACACCTTTCCGATGGTGACGGCGAGGTAGCTGTAGACCCCGAAGTCGAACCACTCCATCGCGTTTCCGAGGGCGGTGGCCTTGACGGCACGCTTCACCGCCCGTTCGTCGGTCACCGTGATGTCGGCGGGTTCCACGACGTTACCTTTCGTGACGACTACAAAGGATGGTTCATACACCAAAGCCTCTCGTAACCAGCTCGCCGACCGCCAAACGTCCCGCATGACGTGACTTCTGCCCCGGCCTTGAACAGGGCCTTAGGTCCTGACCCGGACATCCCGGACACCGGGCGTGACGCCCCCGCCCGGACCCGGTACCCTCCGCCCCGCCCGTGCCCCGTCTCGCCGTCCGTCACGCACGGTGACCGAGTGTCGAGGGGCGGCCTCAGCCGGTGGTCGCGGCGGGACGGACGACGATCTCGTTCACGTCGACCTCCGGGGGCTGGGAGAGGGCGTAGGCGATGGCGTCCGCGATCGCGGCGGCGGGCAGTGCCACCGCGCGGTAGGACCTCATCGCCTCCCGGGCGACCGGGTCGGTGATGCCGTCGGCCAGCTCGGACTCGGTGACGCCGGGGGAGACGAGCGTGACGCGGATCCTGCCGTCGGACTCCTGGCGCAGGCCTTCGGAGATGGCGCGCACCGCGAACTTGGTCGCGCAGTAGACGGCCGCGGTGGGCGAGACCTCGTACGCCCCCACGGAGGCGATGTTCACGATGTGCCCGCGGCCCCGGGCCCGCATGACGGGGAGCGCGGCGGCGATGCCGTGCAGTACGCCCCGGACGTTGACGTCGAGCATCCGGTCCCATTCCTCGGTGCGCAGGGCGTCCAGCGGGGACAGCGGCATCACGCCCGCGTTGTTGACCAGCGCGTCGAGCTGCCCGTACCGCTCGAGCGCGGCGTCGACGAAGGCCCGGGTGTCCGCGGCGTCCGTCACGTCCAGCCGGCGGAAGGCCGCCCGGCCGCCCGCCGCGGTGATCTCGCTCGTGATGCGTTCGAGCCGGTCGGTCCGGCGCCCGCCGAGCAGGACGCGGTGTCCGTCCGCCGCCAGGCGGCGCGCGGTGGCCTCGCCGATGCCGCTGCCGGCGCCGGTGACCGCCACGCTCTTGACGAGTGGGGTGGGGAGGGAAGGGGTGGTCGGTGTCATGCCCCGGAGTCTGGGGCGGCCGGAGCGGGCGGACCAGGACGGCCCGTGCCGGGGTGCGACGCACCCGGGCTGGCCGCTCGGGCCCGTTCTAGCCTGGGGAGATGAGCAGCAGTGACCTCGGTGACTTCCTCCGCGCCCGCCGCGCCCGGCTGACACCCGCCGACGTCGGCCTGGCCTCCTACGGACGCCGCCGGGTGCCGGGACTGCGCCGCGAGGAGGTGGCGGTCCTGGCCGGGATGAACGCCGACTACTACGCCCGGCTGGAACAGGGCCGCGAGCGGGGCCCCTCGCCGCAGGTGCTCGACGCGATCGGGGCGGCCCTGCGCCTGGACCCCGACGCCCTGTCCCATCTGTACCGGCTGGCCGGCGGCGGTCCGGAGCGCGGCCGGCCCCGGCCGCAGGAGAGCGTCGCGCCCCTGCTGCGCCGGCTGCTGGACGGGTACCGGCACACCCCCGCCTTCGTCCTGAACCCGGCGCTGGACCTGCTGGCCGCCAACGCCTCGGCCGAGGCGCTGTTCGCGCCCTTCGAGGCGGCGGACAACCTCGCCCGGATGGCCTTCCTCGATCCCACGGCCCGCACCTTCCACGTGCACTGGGAGCGCACGGCCGGGGCGGTGGTCGCGGCCCTGCGCCGGTCCGCCGGCCTCGATCCGCACTACCCGCGCCTGCGCGCGGTTGTGGCCGAACTCCGCGGTGCGAGCGAGGAGTTCGCCGGGCTCTGGGCCGCGCACACGGTCGCCGGCAAGACCCGTGACCTCAAGGAGTTCGTCCACCCCGAGGTCGGTCCGCTGGTGCTCGCGTACGAGTCCTTCGACGTGTGCGGCGCGCCGGGCCAGCAGCTCGTCGTCTACCACGCGGAGCCGGGCAGCCTCAGTGACCGGAGCCTCGCCCTGCTCGGTGGCCTCCGGGCTCAGGACGCCTCCTCGGCCGGGGCCTCCTCGGTCGTGTGGGAGTCGGTCAGGCTCAGTGCGCCGCCGGCCGCGATCAGTCCGACGACCACGGCCAGCACGCCGTAGGTGATCCGTTCGCCGTGGAAGAAGGAGGCCACCAGGCCGTTGCTCCAGGTGCCGGCCGGCAGCTGGGTGGTGACCAGCGCGGCGATCAGCGTGCCGACGACCGCGGTGCCGAGGCTGGAGCCGACCTCCTGGGCCGTGTCGTTGAGGGCCGTGCCGATGGAGGTGCGGTTGGCCGGCATCGCCTCGACGAGCGCGACCGCGCAGATGGTCATCACGGTGCGCAGGCCCACGGTCATCAGGACCATGCACACGGCGATGGCGGCGTACCCGTGGTCCACGCCCCAGGCGAGGCCGGCGAGGGCGCCGGCCAGGCAGGCCGCGCCGACCAGGCAGGCGACGCGGTGGCCGAAGCGGCGGGCCAGCCACTCGGACAACGGGGTCGCGACGAGCATCGTCACGATGATCGGCAGGTTCGCCAGGCCGGCCCGCACCGGGCTCCAGCCGTAGGCGTACTGGAAGTGCAGGATCAGGCCGAACATCACGCTGGCCATGGCTATGGACGTGCCGGTCTGCGCGATGGTGGCGCCGCGGACGGTGCCGTTGGAGAAGAGCTTCAGGTCCAGCATGGGGGCCGCGCTGCGACGCTCGTGCCGGACGAAGGCGAGCGCGGCCGCGACGGCTCCGGCGGCGGAGGCGAGGGTGATCGCGGAGAGCCAGCCGTGGTCGACGCCGCTGGTCAGCGCGTAGCAGCCGAGTCCGATGGCGGCGACGCTCAGGGCGGCACCGGGCAGGTCGAGCCGGTCGTCGGTCAGGTCCTCCGGCCGGTCGGCGGGGACGCCGAAGCGGACGCCGAGGATGGCGAGCGCCGCGATGGGGGCGTTGACGATCAGCAGCCACTCCCAGCCCACGTGGGCCAGTGCGGTGCCGCCGAGCAGCGGCCCGAGGACGAATCCGGACATGCCGACGACGATCATCACCGTCATGGCCCGCATCCGCAGGGCCTTGTCGTCGAAGAGCCGGAAGACCAGCGAGTTGGTGATCGGGGCCATCGCCGCCGCGGCGATGCCGAGGAGCGCGCGCAGGGCGATCAGCTCGCCCGCGGTGGTGATGAGGACGGCGCACAGGCTCAGCGCGCCGAAGGCGGCCAGTCCGACCAGCAGCACGCGGCGGCGGCCGAGCCGGTCGGCCAGTGATCCGGCGGTGAGCAGCAGGCCGCCGAAGGTCAGCGAGTACGCGCCGGTGACCCACTGGAGCGAGGTGGTTCCGCTGCCGAGGTCGCGGCCGATGGTGGGCAGGGCGATGGACAGCAGGGTGTTGTCGACCATCTCGACGAAGAAGGCCAGGCAGAGGGCGGCCAGCGGGATCCAGGCCGCACGCAGCGAGGGGTAGGCCCGCGAGGGGCTGTGAAGGGGGGTGGCGGTAGTCATGAGGGGTCCTCCGATCGAACGCGGTTCGAGTATCGAACACCGTACGATACGGTACGATAGAACGACGTTCGATACGATGCAAGGGGCAAAGGGGAGCGAGCCATGGCACGCCAGCAGAACCGCTCGGGCGAGGGGCGCCGCCGGGCCTCGCACTCGATGGAGGCGGTGCTCACCGAGGCGGTGGGGCTGCTCGACGAGGCCGGGGCCTCCGCGCTGACCTTCCGCGCCCTCGCGCAGCGTCTGGGCGGCGGCGTGGCCAGCATCTACTGGTACGTCGAGAGCAAGGACGAGCTGCTCGACCGCGCCGCCGACCACGTCATCGGCGCGGTGCTGGCCGACATCGAGAAGCTGCCCGTCGGCGACGACCCCCTCGAAGACCTCCGGGTGATGGCGGTGACGCTCTTCGAGGCGATGGCGGCCCGGCCCTGGCTCGGTGCCTACTTCATGCGTGACACCCGCGTACAGGTCAACTCCCTGGCCCTGTACGAGCGGTTGGGTCGCCAGACGCTGCGGCTGGAGCTGAACGCCCGGGAGCGCTTCCACGCCCTCTCCGCGGTCATCGGGGTCGTGGTGGGCTCCGCCATCGACCTCGGCCGCCAGCTGCCCGAGGACGCCCTCAAGGAGGGGGCGGACCGCGACCAGTTCCTCGGCCACTTCGCGCAGACCTGGCGCGAGCTGGACCCGGCGGAGTTCCCCTTCGTCCACGAGATCGTCGAGGAGTTCGACGGCCATGACGACGTCGACCAGTTCCGCTCCGCGCTGGACCTGACTCTTGCGGGCCTGCGCCTGCAGGCCGGGGCCTGAGCGGTCCGCCCCGTTCGCGGTGACCGCGACCGGCGCGCTTGACCGGCCCCGGTCGGGGGAGACGAAGACTGGCGGCGGCGAACGCGCCGGGCCGCGACGGACCATGACGGAACGTCAGCGGCCCCGGCCGGTTGCTCCGCCGCGGGGCCCACCGGCCCCGCCCGTTGACGCCGCTGGAACAGGAGCACGCCGATGCGCCTCTACGCCCAGACCCGAGCACGTCGTTGCCGGCAGGTGCTGGCCGACCTGACGGCGGCGGCGCTGCTGACCGCCGCCGTGTGGTTCGCCCTCACCGTCCACGAAGCGATCATGCTGCTGACCGAACCGGGCCGGAAGATGGAGGACGCCGGCGGCAGCCTGTCCTCCGGCCTCGGCGACGCGGGGGACGCGGCCTCGCACGTCCCCCTGGTCGGCGGCGCCCTGAAGAAGCCGCTGCGCTCGGCCGCCGAGGCCAGCGACGGCCTCTCGGACGCCGGCCGGTCGATGCAGGACCTGGTGGCCCGGGTGGCCGACCTGACCGCCTTCGCCCTGATCGTCATCGCCCTGGTGGTCGTACTGAGCCTCTGGCTGCCCCCGCGCCTGCGCTGGATCCGGCGCACCGCCCGCATCCGGTACCTCCTCGACGCCCCGGGCGGCGCCGACCTGCTGGCCCTGCGGGCGCTGACGGGCAAGGTCAAGGACCTGGCGACGATCCCCGTACCGCCGGGAGGACTGGTCGACGCCTGGCGGCGCGGCGACCCGGAGACCGTCGAGAACCTGTCCCGCATCGCCCTGCACCGCTCCGGCCTGCGCGCCTGACCCGCCCCGCGGCCACCGCCTGCGCGGCCGCCGCCGCACGTCCAGCATACGATGGACCGCTCGCAGGGGCGAGGCCGACGGACGGGAGGTGGCGGGTGGAGCAGGTGTCGGAAGAGGCGGGCCGGTCGCCTCGGCGGCGGGGGCAGGGCGCGCTGGAGGCCCTGGTCCTCGGCGTGCTGCGCGCGGCCGACGGCCCGGTGACGGCCGGCTGGGTGCGGGAACGCGTCCCGGGCGCCCTGGCGCACACGACCGTGGTGACGATCCTGACCCGGCTGCACGCCAAGGGCGCGGTGACGCGGCGGCGGGTGGGCCGGTCCTTCGAATGGACCCCGGTGGCCGACGAGGCGGGACTGGCCGCGCTGCGGATGCGCCGGGTCCTGGACGCCGAGACCGACCGCGAGACGGTACTGGCCCGGTTCGTGACCGGACTGCCGCCGGGCGACGAGGAGTTGCTGCGTCAGCTGCTGGCCCCGGCCGACGGGATCGGGGAAGGCTGAGCCGTCATGGGGGTCTTCGTCTTCCTTCCGCTGGTCCTTCCCTTCACCGCCTGGCCCATCGCCCGGCTCGCCGAGCACCGGCTGCACCCCAGGACGGCGACCTGGCTGCTGAGCGTGGTCGCCGCCGTCTTCGCGGTGTGCAGCACGCTGTGCCTGGCGCTGCTGATGGTGGTGGGCACCGCCCAGCTGCCGGGCAACCCGCTGCCCGACGCCTGGTCCGACCCCGAGGTGCGGGCCGCGGTGCCCCTCGACGAGATCGCCGGCCGGGCCGCCATCCCCGCGCTGGCGGCGGTGGTCACGGCCTGCGCGGGTACGGCCTGGCGGCACCGGCGGGTACGGCGGCGCGCCGAGCGGGCCCTGGCCCGGCGCCCCGGCCGCCGGGTGGCGGTGCTCCCCGACGACCAGCCGTACGCCTACGCCCTGCCGGGCCGGCGGGGCCGGGTCGTGGTCTCCACGGGAATGCTCGCCGCACTGACCACGGGGCAGCGACGGGCGCTGTTCGCGCACGAGCGGGCCCACCTGGCGGAGCGCCACCACCGCTTCCTGCTGGCCGTCCGGCTCGCCGCGCGGGCCAATCCGTTCCTGCGCCCACTGGCCACGGCGGTCGGCTACGCCACCGAACGCTGGGCCGACGAGGTGGCGGCGAGCGCCGTGGGGAGCCGGCGGGCGGTCGCGCTGGCGATCGGGAGGGCGGCCCTGGTCTCGCGCGGGACGCCTGCGGCGGCGCTGGCGCAGTTCGCGGCCGCCGGACCGGTCCCGCGGCGGGTGGCCGCGCTCCTCGCTCCCGCGCCCGCCCACGGCTCGTGGCCGCCGGTGTTCACGGCGGTCGGCCTGGCGCTCTGGGGAGCGGCGGCGGGCAGCGCGGTCGCGGCCCTCTCCTCGGCCAACTCGGCCGTCACGCTCTTCTTCATCCTGCACGCCGCGACCCCGATGTAGGCCGGGGCCCGGCGCCGCTGTCGGCGCCGGGCCCCGGCCGTCGTGGCCCACCGGAGCGGTCAGGAACGGCGCTTGGCGCCCGCGAGCATGGACACGCCGACCGCGGCCAGGGCGATCTGGATGATCCACTCGATCCAGTCGACGCCCTTGGTGTCGGCCACGCCGAGCAGGCCCGCGATCGCGCTGCCGACGAAGGCCGCGACGATGCCCACGATGACGGTCCGCAGCAGACCGATGCGCTGACGCCCCGGCAGCGCCAGCCGGCCGAGGGTGCCGATGACGAGACCGATCACGATCGCGCTGATGATCCCCGATATCTCCATGCCCTCTCTCCTTCCCCGTGGGAGCCGTTCCTAGAGGTCGAACTCGTGCGGCGGCAGGTCGAGGGTGTAGCACGCCTCGCGGACCACGGCCTGCTCGGTCTTGTCGAAGTCGCCGTCGGCGCCGCCGATGACGATGCCGATCTGGACCACGGCGCGGGCCTCGGCGGGCTTCTTCTTGGCCTTGGCGATCTCCTGCAGGACCGAGACCTTGCCGAAGGCGAAGTCGGTGGTCAGCTTGGACAGGTTCTCGTCGAAGCGGCGCCGCAGGTCGTCGGCGTCGAAGTTCTGCAGGACCTCGTTGGTGGCGATCAGCTGCGCCACCCGCTGCCGCTCGGCGGGGTCGATGCTGCCGTCGGCCGCGGCCACCAGCGCGCACATCGCCATCGAGGCGTCCCGGAAGGCCCCGGACTTGAGGTCGTTCTTCTTCGCGACGAGCTGGGTCTGCATCGTCGACGCGGACTCCCTGATGCGGTCCCACAGTGCCATGCCGTCTCCGTTTCCTCGGGCGGGCGGTCGTCCGTGACCACCCCGTCTATGTCTCTACAGCACTGTAGAAACTATCAGGGTGTCCGAGGTGAACGCGCGGATGAGCCGGAGGGGACGGGTCCGGTACGCCGCATGACGGGCCGTCAAGCCGACGGCATTGGAACGCCGTTCGGAATCACGCGACGATCTTTCAGAAGTTGAAAAGAAACGGCCTCTCGCGGCAAGAGGTAATCCGCCGAGAAGTGGCGATTTGCCAGGAGGTGAAGCGGCTGGCAACGTTGCCATCTCGTTAGGAATTCACTCCTTGACGGTGGTGCCGGTGGCGAGTTGACTCGCCTACCTCGGCCGGACGCACCCGGCCTCGTCAGGGAGATTTACTAAGTGAAGACACATCTGGGACGGGCCGCCGCGGCTGCCGCCGCCTGCGCGATCACCGTTTCGCTCGCCGCCTGCGGCGCGGACGAGGAAGACGGAAGACCCGGCGGGAGCGACGCGATCAAGGTCGGCCTGCTGCTCCCGGAAACCGGCACGGCCCGCTACGAGAAGTTCGACCGGCCCCTCATCGAGAAGGAGGTCCGCGGCTTCACCCTGGGCAAGGGCGCAGTGCTCTACGCCAACGCCCGGCAGGACGCCTCCGTCCAGAGCGCGCAGGTCGACGCGATGATCGCCAAGAAGGTCGACGTCCTGATCATCGACGCGGTGGACGCCAAGGCGATCGCCCCCTCGGTCAAGAAGGCCAAGGCCGCCGGCATCCCGGTCGTCGCCTACGACCGGCTGGCCGAGGGCCCGATCGACGCGTACGCCTCCTTCGACAACGAGGACGTCGGCAAGGTCCAGGGCAAGGCGCTGCTCGACGCACTGGGCCCCAAGGCCGGCACCGGGCGCATCGTGATGATGAACGGCTCGGACACCGACCCCAACGCCCGGCAGTTCAAGCAGGGCGCGCACGCCGTCCTCGACGGCAAGGTGCACGTCGGCAAGGAGTACGACACGGTCGACTGGAAGCCGGAGAACGCCGCCGCCAACATGACCGCCGCGATCTCCCGCCTCGGCAAGAGCGAGATCGCCGGCGTCTACTCGGCCAACGACGGCATGGCGGGCGGCATCATCACCGCGCTGAAGGACGCCGGCGTCTCCCCGCTGCCCCCGGTCACCGGCCAGGACGCCGAACTCGCCGGCGTGCAGCGGATCGTGGCCGGCACGCAGTACATGACCGTCTACAAGCCCTACGGTCCCGAGGCCGCAGCCGCCGCGGAGATGGCCGTGGCCCTCGCCAGGGGCGAGCGGATCAGCGGCATCATCAACCAGGTCGTGGACAGCCCGACCTCCAAGCACGTGCCCTCCTTCCTCGTGACGGGGATCGCCGTGACCCGGAACAACGTCAAGACCACCGTGGTCTACGACGGCGTCTACACGGTCGACGAGATCTGCACGCCCAAGCTGAAGGCCGCGTGCGCCGAGATCGGCCTGGAGTAGGCCGGTCCCGCCCGGGAGCGGCGCCGTTACCTGGCTGAAGCACGACCGCCGGGGACCGGAAGCAGCAGGCTGACCGGGTGGAAGCGCGGGCGGCGGAGTCTGTGCGGGTGAGTGTTCTCGAGGTTTCCGATCCGCCCGGCACGACCTGCCCGGCCCCCGCCCCCACCCCTCCCCGGCGGCACCGTGGCCGTGCGGCCACGGCCGTCGCGGTGGGCTGTGCGCTGCTGATGGCGCTGCACGCGTACCTTCCCGACGGACCCGGCAACCTCGGCAGCCTCGTCCAGACGTTCCTGCCGTGGGCCGGGCTCGCCGTGCCCGCGCTGCTGGCGGTCGCACTGGTGCGCCGCTGCCGGGTCGCGGCGGCCGCCGCCCTGCTGCCCGCGGTCGTCTGGGGCTGCCTGTTCGGCGGGGTGCTCGCCGACAAGGGCAGCGGCGGCGGGGAGCTCACCGTCGTCAGCCACAACGTCGACGAGGGCAACCCCGATCCGGCCCGGACCGCCCGGGCGCTCGCCGCCTCGGGGGCGGACCTGCTGGCGCTGCAGGAGCTGTCCGCCGCGGCCCGGCCCGTGTACGAGCGGGAGCTGGCGGCCCGGTACCCGTACCACTCCGTACACCTCGGCGTCGGACTGTGGAGCAGGTACCCGCTCGGCGAGGTGGCGCCGGTGGAGATCATGCCGTGGACGAGGGCGGTCCGGGCCGCGGTCCGGACCCCCAAGGGGCCCGTCGCCGTCTACGCCGTGCACCTGGCCTCGGTCCGCGTCACCCCGGCCGCCGGATTCACCACCGGGCGCCGCAACGACTCGGCCCGCAAGCTCGCCGCCGCCCTGCGCAGCGAACCGCTGCCGCGAGTGCTGGTGGCGGGTGACTTCAACGGGTCGACCGAGGACGCGGCGCTGCGGCCGGTCACCTCGCAGCTGCGCTCGGCGCAGCGCGAGGCCGGCGCCGGCTTCGGCTTCACCTGGCCCGCCGCCTTCCCGGTGGTCCGCATCGACCAGATCCTGACGAAGGGGCTCACCCCGGTCTCGGCCTGGACCCTGCCGGAGACCGGCAGCGACCACCGGCCCGTCGGCGCCTCCCTGCGCCTGTGAGGATCGCAGTCCGCTGTGCGGTGAATGTCCTGGATAACCGTTGAGTACGGTAGACCCCCAACCCATGCGTAATCAGTGAGAAGGCGGCATGTCGGCAATCCCGGTCCCGGAAACGGTCAGTGTCCTGCTCGTCGAGGACGACGCCACCATCCGCCGTGCCGTCCAGCTCTCGCTGGAGCGGTACGGCTATCGGGTCACGCCCGCCGAGGACGGGCTCGCGGGCCTGGAGGCCTTCCGGGCCGGCGGGCACGACCTGCTGATCGTGGACGTGATGCTGCCCGAGCTCGACGGCATCGGGCTGACCCGCCGGGTGCGTGAGGAGAGCCCCGTCCCGGTCCTGATCATGTCCGCCCGCGGTGACGCCCTCGACGTGGTCGCCGGACTCGAGGCGGGTGCCGACGACTACGTCGTCAAACCCGTGGACACCGGGGTGCTCGTCGCCCGGATCCGCACGCTGCTGCGCCGCGCTACCTTCCGGCCGGATCCGGCCCCGGCCCCGGACGGCGCGGCACCCGCGGCGTCGGCCGGGACCCCCGACGGCACGCTGGTCTTCGGGGACCTGAGCATCGACACCCTCGGCCTGGAGGTGCGGCGCGCCGGGCAGCCCGTCCAGCTCACCCCCACCGAGCTGCGCCTGCTGCTGGAGTTCGCCGCGTCCCCCGGCGCCGTGCTCGACCGCCGCCGGCTGCTGCGCGAGGTGTGGGACTACGGCTGGGAGGGCGACACCCGGGTCGTGGACCTGTGCGTCCTGCGGCTGCGCAAGAAGATCGGCGCCGACCGGATCGAGACGGTCCGGGGCTTCGGCTACAAACTCGTCCGCGGTTAGGCCGGAGCGGCCCGATGGCATTCCCCAACCCCCGCGCCCTGCGCTGGAAGATCGCCGCCCTGACCGCCGCCGCCTGCTGCGCGGTGGCGGCGGTGGTCGGCGTACTCGTCCACCGGTCGATGGCCGAGCGCAGCGACCGGACCGGCATCGACCGCGTCGGGACGGTGCTGGCCGCCGCCCAGCACGAGTACGACGGCAGTGGCCGGACGCCGCTGGAAGTCCAGGTGCTGCGACCGGAGGAGCTGGACCCGCCGCTCGCCCGGGCCCTGGCCCACAAGGATCCGGCCGCCCTCTTCGCGACCTGGTACGACCGGCGGCCGCCCAACTCCTTCTGGCTCTGGGCCGCCATGCCGCAGCAGGACGGACGGGTCCTCGTCACCCGGACCGACATGAGCTTCGAGGTCCGGGCCCTGCAACTGCTCGACCGCAGCATCGTGAAGGCCGTGCTCGCCGCCCTGCTGGTCGTCGTCCCGCTCGCCGCACTGGCGACCGAGCCGATGAACCGCCGGCTGCGGCGGGGCGCCCGGACCGCCCGGGCCATCGCCGACGGGGACCTCGACGCCCGGATCGGCCGGCGCGGCCGGGCCCGGGACGAGATCTCCGAGATGTCCGCCGCCATGGACGAGATGGCGGGGGCCCTGCAACGGAAACTGGAGGGCGAGCGGCGCTTCACCGCGGACGTGGCGCACGAGCTGCGGACCCCGCTGATGGGCCTGACCACCGCGGCGGGCCTGCTTCCCGAGGACGACGAGGCCGCCGCCCTGGTACGCGACCGGGCCCGGGCGCTGAGCGGGCTGGTGGAGGACCTGCTGGAGGTCTCCCGGCTCGACGCCGGGGCCGAGCGGCCCCGCACCGACCGGGTGCCCCTGGGCGAACTGGTCGCCGACGTGGTCCGGCGCTCCGGGACGGCCGCCGACGTCGCGGTGGTGGGGGAGGCCGCGGAGGTGGAGACCGATCCCCGCCGGGTGGAGCGGATCGTGGTCAACCTCGTCGCCAACGCCCACCGGCACGGCGCGGCCCCCGTGGCGGTGACCGTCACGGGCCCCAGGATCGTCGTACGCGACCACGGTCCGGGCTACCCCGCCGAGCTGCTGGCCGACGGCCCGCAGCGGTTCCGTACCGGGGCCGCCGAACGCGGCCGGGGCCACGGGCTCGGGCTGACCATCGCGCTCGGCCAGGCCCAGGTCCTCGGCGCCCGGCTGCACTTCGCCAACGCCCCGGACGGGGGTGCGGTCGCCACCCTGGACCTGCCGGCGGGCCGGGACTGAACCGCAACCGCCGGACGGGCCGCCGCCCCGGACGTCAGGGCGCGGGCACGCGGACCCCGGCCGCGGCCGGCGGCGCGGCCGGCGCCTCGGTGGCGGCGATCGTCCGGCGCAGCAGGCTCCGCGCCGACTCCAGCTCCACGGCCCGCCGGTCCAGGACGTCCAACTGCTCGCGGAGGGTGGCCAGGACGCCCGGACACGGGCGCAGCTCCGCCCCGTCGAGGGCGCACGGCAGGACCTGCCGGATCAGGCGGGTGGGCAGCCCGGCCGCCAGCAGGCCGCGGACGCTGCGCACCGCCTCCACCGTCCGCTCGTCGTACTCGCGGTAGCCGTTGGCGCGGCGCCGCGAGTCGATCAGCCCCGTCCGCTCGTAGTAGCGCAGCAGCCGCTCGCTCACCCCGGTACGCCGCGACAACTCCCCGATCAGCACCGACCCCGATCCCCCGACTTGACCTTCCCACTGTGTCAAGGAGCAACAGTGCGGTTGCCGGCCGCATTCCGGGCCGGTCGTCACGAGGGAGAACCACGATGATCATCGATGCGCACAGCCACGTCCACGACCCCGTCGAAGCCCACCTGGCCCTCCTCGACGAGGCCGGCGTCGACCGCACCGTCCTGTTCGCCACCCGTCCGCACCCGGAACGGGCCGCGGACCTCGCCGGCCTGCGCAGGGAGATGGCGGTCCTGGACGCGGCCGTCGGAGGGCGTGCCAACACGCTCGAGGCGTACCGCGGTGCCTGGCAGGAGCTGCACGCCGCGCTCGCCGCGCAGCCGGACCGGTTCATCGGCTTCCTGGCCGTGCCCCTCGACCTGACATCGGAGGAGACCAGCCGGATCGTGGAACGCGAGCTCGTCGGGCGGGGGTTGCACGGCATCGGGGAGCTGACCCCGCCGCCGGGAGGGGCCGGGACGATCGAGCCGGTGCTCCGGGCGGCCGCCGACCACGGCGGCCTGCCGGTCGTCGTGCACGGCTCCGCACCGACCACGGCGGACGACCTGAAGACCCTCGCGGCCCTGGCCGGCCGCTACCCGACGGTGCCGCTGGTGGTCAGCCAACTCGGCGGCCTCAACTGGATGCAGGCCGTGGACATGGTCCGGGAGATCCCGAGCATGTACCTGGACCTCTCCACCGCCCCCGTCGTCTTCGCGGTCCGGCTGGCCATCGAGGAGATCCCCGACCGTACCCTCTTCGGCTCGGACGCCCCCTACGGCGACCCGGTCCTGGCCCGCACCCTGGTGGAACGCGTCACCACCCCGGGCGAGACCCGCACCCGAGTCCTGGGCGGCACCCTCGCCGAACTCCTGGGCCTGGCCTGAGGGGCGCCGGCCCCCATGAACGAGCCGGTCACCGCTTCGTTGACGTCCTGGCCGATCAGGTCGGTCAGCTCGAAGGGGCCCATCTTGAAGCCGCCGCTCTCGCGGAGCACGGC
>NZ_JBFBGK010000118.1:0-24706 GCF_040684615.1 Streptomyces sp. NPDC089919 | reverse complement strand
GGACAGGATCCGGGAGGCGGTCAGGGTGCCCTCGCCGCCGATC
This sequence comes from Streptomyces sp. NPDC089919, assembly GCF_040684615.1. Classification (NCBI taxonomy): domain Bacteria; kingdom Bacillati; phylum Actinomycetota; class Actinomycetes; order Kitasatosporales; family Streptomycetaceae; genus Streptomyces; species Streptomyces sp. NPDC089919. The sequence goes on along the minus strand of NZ_JBFBGK010000118.1, from coordinate 24,663 downwards.
TTGGCCCCGCCCGGTGGCCGGCCGCGGCATGCCCTCTTCCGCCTTCCCCGCCGGCGGTCCGCCGCGACCGGCCGCCCTGCCACCGGAGGTCCCATGTCCCCGTCCGCCTTCCGCGAAGCCGCCCGCACCGCGCTCCGGCCCGCCCGGCCCGCCCGGACCACCGGCGGGCGACCGGCCGCAGTACCCGCCCCCGCCCCCCGGCTGGCCGCGATCGACGCGCTGCGGCTGCTCGCGGCCGTCGCGGTGGCGGCGTACCACTACGTCGGCACCCCCACCCCGCGCTTCTGGGGCGAGCAGTACGACCTGCCGCAGGCGGCGCCCCTGCTGCACGCGGTCAGCGGCTACGGCTGGCTCGGCGTCGAGGCGTTCTTCCTGATCAGCGGGTTCGTCATCTGCATGAGCTGCTGGGGCCGCACCCCCGCGCAGTTCGCCGTCTCCCGCATCGCCCGACTCTTCCCGCTGTACTGGGCGGTGGTGCTGCTGGTCGTGGTGATGGGCACCGTCACGGTCCTCATAGGGCAGCGCTCCGGCGCGCCCACGGACCTGCGCACCACCATCGGCAACCTCACGATGATCCCCGGCCCGCTCGGCGTGGACCTCACCGCCGGAGTGGCCTGGACGCTCTGGGTGGAGGCCCGCTTCTACCTGCTCATGGGCGCCCTGCTGCTCTTCGGCCTGACCTACCTGCGGGTGGTGGCCTTCGGATTCCTGTGGCTGGTGCTGGCCTCCGTCGGCCGCGAACTGCACTCCGACGTGCTGGACGAGGTCCTGCTGAGCCAGTACGCGGGGCTGTTCGTGGCCGGCATGGCCTGCTACCTGATGTACCGCTTCGGCCAGAACCTGCTCCTGTGGCTGCTGACCGGCTTCGCCTGGTGCTACACGCTGACCGTCCTGGACGACCGGGTGGCCACCCACCCCACCTCCAACTGGGTGCTCAGCGCGGCCGTGCTCACCGCCTTCCTCGCGCTCCTGGCCCTGGCCTCGCTCAGCCGGCTGCGCCACCTGCAGTGGCGCAGCCTCGTCTACGCCGGCGCCCTGACCTACCCCTTCTACCTGGTCCACCAGAGCCTGGGCATCCCCGTCGCCCGGGGCGTCCTCAAGGCCCTGCCGTCGCTGGGCCTGCTGCCCGCGGTCGGAGCCGGGCTGCTCTTCTCCCTGGTCCTGGCGGCCGTACTGAACCGGCAGGTCGACCGGCGGCTCGGGCCCCTGCTGCGCCGCCACCTCACCAAGGCCCTGGACCCGGTGCCGCGGACCGGGGCGGTCAGCCTGCCCGCGGCGGTTCGTCGTCGTTCCCCCGGCGGAGCGTGCTGAGTCCCCGGCCCGGCCGCCAGGTGGTGACCACCAGCTCCTCGCCGTCCAGTGCGGTGCGCACCACCTCGGTCAGCTCCGCCCGGAAGAGGTCGAAGGGCGCGGGCGCATCGACCTCCTCGCTCTCCTCCGCGAAGCGGTGCAGCTCCGGCGCTTCCGTGATCTCCACCGCCCGCCCGCCGATCCGGACGTCCCCGTCGGGCATCTTGTCGTCCGGACCCGGGTTGGAGTGCAGCGCGAAGCGCGGGTCCCGGCGCAGGTCCTGACCCTTGAGGGAGCCCGGCATCATGCCGAACCACAGCTCCCCGCCCCGGATGGTGACGGTCAGCCCGGCCACCCGGGGCGAGCCGTCCCTGCGCAGGGTCGCCAGGACGTGGTGCGGGTACTGGGCGAAGCGGGCCCGCACGGCCGCCGCGAACGCGGGTGCTTCCGTCTCGAACGCAGACCAGTTGTTCGTCATGCCCCCATGTAACCGCGCGGCACCGACAACGCCCGGCCGACCCGCACGGCCGGGGCCGACCCGTCAGTCCGGCGCGATCCCGGCCCGCCGGGCCGCCGCCAGCCAGGCCGGGAACTCCCCGAGCAGCCGGTCGTACAGCACCTCGTCGGGCACCGCCCGCGGGTCGGGCCCGGCGTGGAAGTAGCCGGCGTTGTCCACCGGGCGGCTGGCCGGCACCGGCAGCTCGTCGAGCCGGCGCAGGAAGTCGAACTGGCTGCTGCGGGTGTTCCCGAAGCCGACGAACTGCCAGAACAGCGGCAGCCGGGCGGCCTTGCACAGGTACCGCTCGGCGGCGAAGCGGTTGACCGGCCCGCCGTCGGTCTGGAAGACCACCAGCGCCGGCAGCCGGGTCCCGCTGTCCAGGTAGTGCTCGAGCACCGCGTCGACGGCCAGGTGGTAGCTGGTCTTCCCCATGTGCCCGAGCGAGGCGGCGATCCGCGCCACCCGGCCGGCGTGGTCGGCCAACGCGATCTCCTCGACGGCGTCGACCTCCGTGGAGAAGAACACCACCGGCACCCGGCCGTCGCCGTCCAGGTGCGCGGCCAGCCCCAGCACCCGGTCGGCCAGCGCCTGCACGCTCCCGTCGCCGTAGTACGGGCGCATCGAGCCGGAGTAGTCCAGGACCAGGTAGACGGCCAGCCGTTGCCCGGCCAGGCCGTGCCGGTCCAGGGCGCTGCCCGCCTTCTTGTAGAGGCTGACCAGCGCCGGGGCGGTCTGCTCGACCTTGTGCAGGCTGATGGCGCTCCCGCGGCTCTCCATCTTCCCAGTCTACGGACAACCCGATATGACTAATCGTCATATGTGTGCGGGAGAAGCCGAACCGGAGGGGATCACCGGATGATCACGCTGGACGGGAAGGTCGTCATCGTCACCGGGGCCGCCCGCGGCCAGGGCGCCGCGGAGGCCGCCCGCTGCGCCGCGGCCGGGGCCCGGGTGGTCCTCACCGACCTGCTGGAGGAGGAGGGCCGGGCGGTGGCCGACTCCCTCGACGGGCGGGGGCTGTTCGTCCGGCACGACGTCACCGAGGCCGCCGGCCCCGACGGCTGGGCGGCGGTGGCCGAGCGGGCGCTGGCCGCGTACGGGCGGATCGACGCCCTGGTCAACAACGCGGCCCGGTGGCGCACCGCGCACGTGGAGAAGGAGACCCGGGAGGACTTCGAGGCGCTGCTGCGGGTCAACCTGATCGGGCCCTTCCTCGGCATCCAGGCCGTGGCGCCCGCGCTCCGGGCGGCCGGCGGCGGCTCGATCGTCAACATCTCCTCCACCGCGGGCCTGGCCGGCCTGCCCCGGCACGCCGCCTACGGCTCCACCAAGTTCGCCCTGCGCGGCCTGACCCGCTCCAGCGCCCTGGACCTCGCCCGGGACCGGATCCGGGTCAACTCCGTCCACCCCGGCGCCATCGACACCCCCATGGTCGCGGCCGTGGCCGGCAAGGACTTCTCGCACGTCCCGCTCGGCCGGATCGGCCGCCCCGAAGAAGTCGCCGAACTGGTCCTCTTCCTCGTCTCCGACGCCTCCTCGTACGTCACCGGCGCCGAGTTCACCGTCGACGGCGGCCAGACCACCGGGCGCCCCTGACGCGCCATCGGACGGGCGGGACGGAATGTGAGCCGCCATCCGTTACGACTCCAGGCGTCCTGTGGCACTTTACGAGCATGACCGGACGCAGATTCGTGGGTGCGCGGGACCTGCGGCAGGACCTCCCGCGGTGGATGCTGGTGGTGTGCCCCCGGTGCGCGGGGACGGCACGGGTGGTCCCGCTGGGGCGGGTGCGCAGGGTGGTGTGCGGGGAGTGCGGGCTGACCCGGGAGTCGGCCCGGCCCCGCCGGGCCGTCGTCGGAGCGGGCCCCTGCGACCCGTACTTCGGGCTGCCGCTGCGGCTGCGGGTCCGCACCCGGCACGGCTGGCTGTGGGCCTACGACCCCGAACACCTCGACCTGATCGGCGACTTCGTGGCGGCCGCGCCCGCCGACCGGGCCGCCCTGTACGGCTCGGTGGACCGGCACGCCCTGCTCACCGGGCTGCCGCCGTGGATCAAACGGGCGGCGCACCGGGCGGACGTCCTCGCGGCCGTCGGGCGCATCCGGGGATTGTCGGACCCCACGGCTAGCGTGGCTTCATGAGAGCTTCCGGCACGTTCGAGGTCCACAACTTCCTCCCCACCGAGACCGTCCCCGAGCCGGCGGTCCCCACCGCCGTCGAGGTGGGGGTCTCCCGGATGGAGAAGCGCTACACCGGCGAGATCGAAGGCCGCTCGGCCACGCTCTTCACCGCCGCCTACGACCACGCCTCGGGTACGGGCACCTACCTGGCCATGGAGTCCTTCGAGGGCGAGGTGGCCGGCCGGGCCGGCAGCTTCAACTTCGCCCACTCCGCCTCCACGCAGGGCGGCGGCCGGCAGGCCGAGTTCTTCGTCATCGTCCCCGGCAGCGGCACGGCCGCCCTCACCGGCATCGCGGGCGGCGGCGGCCTGACGGTCGAGGAGGACGGCACCCACCGCGTCTGGTTCGACTACGACCTGCCGTAGGCGGCGTCGGGCGGGTCGGGGCCGGCCGGCCCGCCGGCCACCCCCTGACCGCGCCCCGCCCGGCGCGCGCCCGGCCCGGTCATGCCAGGACGCGGGCCCGGCAGGCGGCCGGGGTGCCCCAGGCGTCGCGCAGCGGACGGGCCTTGCGCAGCCACAGCGCCAGGTCCAGCTCCTCCGTGTAGCCCACCGCGCCGTGCAGTTGCAGCGCGGACCGGGCCGCCGTGTAGGCCGCCGCGCCCGCCGCCAGCTTCGCCGCCGCCACGTCCCGCGGGTCCAGCGTCACCGCCGCCCCGTGGACCAGCGGCCGGGCGAACTCCAGCGCCACCAACGTGTCCGCCAACCGGTGCTTGACCGCCTGGAAACCGCCCACCGCCGTACCGAACTGCGTGCGCTGCTTGACGTACTCCACCGTCCGGGCCAGCAGCGCCTCGCCCACCCCCAGCGCCTGCGCCGCCGTCAGCAGGGCCGGCCAGCGCCACCAGTCCCCGGGCAGCGGGCCCAGCGCCTCGCCGCCCGGCGCCGGCTCGGCCAGCCGCCGCACCGGATCGGCCGAGGCTCGCAGCGGGCCGTGCCCGCGCACCACCCGCAGCCCGCCGCCGGCCGACACCGCCAGCACCGCCTCGGCCGCGTCCGCGTCCAGCGCGTACGGCGTCCCGGGCCCGGCCAGCGTCAGCAGGCACTCGCCCGCCGCCACCCGCGGCAGCCACCGCTTGGCGGCCTCCTCCCCGGGCAGCGCGCCCAGCAGCACCGCCGCGGCCGCCGTCTCCACCACCGGCCCCGGCACCCCCGCCCGGCCCAGCTCCGTGAAGGCCAGCACCAGTTCCACCGGCAGCACGCCCAGCCCCTCGTACGCCTCCGGGACCGCCAGCGCGAAGACGCCCAGCCCGGCCAGCCGGCCCCACAGCGCCCGTCCGGGGGCGTGGTCGCCCGCGGACCAGGCGCGGGCCGCGGCCGGCACCCCGGCCGCGGCCAGCATCGTGTGCAGCGAGCGGGCGAAGTCCGCCTGCTCCTCGGTCGCGAGGAAGCGCATCAGCGGCGGCCCTTCGGGAGGCCGAGCAGCCGCTCGGCGATGATGTCGCGCTGGATCTCGTTGGTCCCCGCGTAGATCGGGCCGGCGAGCGAGAAGACGTACGCCTCGGCCCATTCGGTGCCGGCCAGCTCCCCGTCGGCGCCCAGCAGGTCCAGCGCCGTCTCGTGCAGGGCGATGTCGTACTCCGACCAGAAGACCTTGTTCAGGCTGGACTCGGCCCCTATCGAGGCCCCCGCCGCGAACCGCGAGGCGCCCGCCCAGGTGAAGAGCTGGTAGGCCCGGGCCCCCGCCACCGCGTCCGCCACCCGGTCCCGCAGCGCCGTGTCCGCCGGATCCGCACCGGCCCGCCACAGCGCCGCCAGCCGGTCCGCCGCCGCCAGGAACCGGCCGGGGGAGCGCAGCGTCAGGCCGCGTTCGTTGCCGGTCGCCGACATCGCGATCCGCCAGCCCTGACCCGCCTCGCCGATCACGTCCTCGTCCGGGACGAACACCCGGTCCAGGAACAGCTCCGCGAAGGCCGGCTTCCCGTCCAGGCGGCCGATCGGCCGCACCGTGACCCCCGGCGCCCGCAGGTCGAACATCAGGTACGTCAGGCCCTGGTGCGGCCGGGCCGCGTCCGGGTCGGTCCGGAAGATGCCGAAGGCCCGGTCCGCGAAGGCGGCCCGCGAGGACCAGGTCTTCTGCCCCGACAGCAGCCAGCCGCCGTCCGTGCGCTCCGCCCTCGACCGCAGCGAGGCCAGGTCGGAGCCGGCCTCCGGCTCCGACCAGGCCTGCGCCCAGATCACCTCGCCGCGCGCCATCGGCGGCAGGATCCGGGCCCGCTGCTCGGCGGTGCCGTGGTCGAAGAGGGTCGGGGCGAGCAGGTTGATGCCGTTCTGCGAGACCCGGCCGGGCGCCCCGGCGGCGTAGTACTCCTCCTCGAAGACCAGCCACGCGAAGATGTCCGCCCCGCGCCCGCCGTACTCTTCGGGCCAGGACACCACCGACCAGCGGTCCGCGGCCAGTTCGGCCTCCCAGGCGCGGTGCGCGGCGAAGCCCTCCGCCGTCTCCAGCGAGGGCAGCGGGCGGGCCGGCACGTGCTCCGCCAGCCAGGCCCGGGCCGCGGCCCGCAGGGCCTCCTCCCCGGCCGTGTGCGCGAGGTCCATCCGCGTTCCCCTTCCCTGCCGTCACCACCCCGAACGCTTCCCTAACAAGCGTTTGGCAGGTTAACGTACCGCCATGAGCAGCGTCGAGTACGTACCGGCACACGGCCTCCTCGACGGCCGCACCGCCGTCATCACCGCCGCCGCCGGCGCCGGCATCGGCGGCGCCACCGCCCGCCGCTTCCTCGAAGAGGGCGCCCGGGTCGTCATCAGCGACGCCCACGCCCGCCGCCTCAAGGAGACCGAGGACGCCCTGGCCGCCGAGTTCGGCACCGACCGGGTCGGCGCCCGCCCCTGCGACGTCACCCAGGAGGACCAGGTCCAGGCCCTGTACGCCTACGCCGCGGACCGCCACGGCGGACTCGACGTGGTCGTCAACAACGCCGGCCTCGGCGGCACCGCCGCCCTCGCCGACATGACCGACGAGCAGTGGAACAAGGTCCTCGACGTCACCCTCGGCGGCACCTTCCGCTGCACCCGCGCCGCCCTGCGCGCCTTCCGGGACTCCGGCCGGGGCGGGGTCATCGTCAACAACGCCTCCGTGGTGGGCTGGCGCGCCCAGACCGGCCAGGCCCACTACGCCGCCGCCAAGGCCGGCGTGATGGCCCTGACCCGCTGCGCCGCCCTGGAGGCCGCCGAGTTCGGGGTCCGCGTCAACGCCGTCGCCCCCAGCCTCGCCATGCACCCCCACCTGGTGAAGGTCACCACCCCCGAACTGCTGGCCGAGCTCACCGCCCGCGAGGCCTTCGGCCGGTACGCCGAACCGTGGGAGGTGGCCAACGTGATGGTCTTCCTCGCCAGCGGCTACTCCTCCTACATGACCGGCGAGACGGTGTCCGTCAGCAGCCAGCACGCGTAGGCCGAGAATGGTCACGTGTCTACGAAGAAGCAGGCCCAGGGGCCGACCGACCAGCCCGCCGGGAAGCCGTCCGCGCAGCCGTCCGCGCCGGCCGGCAAGAAGAAGCCCCCGGTGACCCCCTCGCCCGAGCGCCGCCGCGAACTCCTCGGCACCGCCGCCGAGGTGTTCGCCGCCCAGGGCTACAACGCCACCACCGTCCGCAAGATCGCGGACGAGGCGGGGATGCTCGCCGGCAGCCTCTACTACCACTTCGATTCCAAGGAATCGATGCTCGACGAGATCCTCTCCACCTTCCTGACCGAGCTCTGGGAGGGGTACGACACCGTGCTCGCCGCCGGACTCGGCCCCCGGGAGACCATCGAGGCCCTGGTCACCGAGTCCTTCCGGGAGATCGACCGGCACCGCGCCGCCGTCGCGATCTACCAGAAGGAGTCCCGCCACCTCGCCGCCCAGCCCCGCTTCGGCTACCTCTCCGAGTCCCAGGTCAAGTTCGAGAAGGCCTGGCTCGGCACGCTGGAGCGCGGGGTCGCCGCCCGGGTCTTCCGGGCCGACCTCGACGTCCGGCTCGCCTACCGCTTCGTCCGCGACACCGTCTGGGTGGCCGCGTCCTGGTACCGGCCGGGCGGAGTGCACAGCCCCGAGGAGATCGCCCGCCAGTACCTGTCGATGGTGCTGGACGGGATCGCCGTACGCACCTGACCCGCGCGGGCCCGCCCCGCGCCACCGTCGAAGGAGCAGTCGCCATGCCCGAGGCCTACATCGTCGATGCGGTACGCACCCCAGTAGGGCGCCGCAAGGGAGGCCTGGCCGCGGTCCACCCGGCCGACCTCGGCGCGCACGTCCTGAAGGCCCTGATGGAACGCTCCGGAGTCGACCCGGCCGCCGTCGAGGACGTGGTCTTCGGCTGCCTCGACACCGTCGGCCCGCAGGCCGGCGACATCGCCCGCACCTGCTGGCTGGCGGCCGGACTCCCCGAGGAGGTGCCCGGGGTGACCGTCGACCGGCAGTGCGGCTCCTCCCAGCAGGCCGTGCACTTCGCCGCCCAGGGCGTCCTGTCCGGCACCCAGGACCTGGTGGTCGCCGGCGGCACCCAGAACATGTCGATGATCCCCATCGCCTTCGCCTCCCGGCAGGCCGCCGAACCGCTCGGCCTGACCGAGGGCCCCTACGCCGGCTCCGAGGGCTGGCGGGCCCGCTACGGCGACGCCCCCGTCAACCAGTTCCACGGCGCCCAGCTGATCGCCGAGAAGTGGGGCATCTCCCGCCGCGACATGGAGGAGTTCGCCCTCCGCTCGCACCGGCGCGCGGTCGCCGCCCTCGACGAGGGGCGCTTCGACCGCGAGACCGTCCCCTACGGCAGCGTCACCGCCGACGAGGGCCCCCGCCGCGACACCACCCTCGAGAAGATGGCCGGCCTCCAGCCCGTCATGCCCGGCGGCACCATCACCGCCGCCGTCTCCTCCCAGGTCTCCGACGGCGCCGCCGCCCTGCTCATCGCCTCCGAACGCGCCGTCCGCGAACACGGCCTCACCCCCCGGGCCCGCATCCACCACCTGTCGGTCCGCGGCGAGGACCCCATCCGGATGCTCTCCGCCCCCATACCCGCCACCGCCCACGCCCTCAAGAAGACCGGCATGACCCTCGACCAGATCGACCTGGTCGAGATCAACGAGGCCTTCGCACCGGTGGTACTCGCCTGGCTCAAGGAGACCGGCGCCGACCCCGCCAAGGTCAACGTCAACGGCGGCGCGATCGCCCTGGGGCACCCGCTGGGCGCCACCGGCGTCAAGCTCATGACCACCCTCCTGCACGAGCTGGAGCGCACCGGCGGCCGCTACGGCCTCCAGACGATGTGCGAGGGCGGCGGCCAGGCCAACGTCACCATCATCGAACGCCTGTGACGGACGGGGCGGGGGTGGCCGGCAGCGGCCCGCGGTGCACCCCCGCCGCGGTGTGTTAGTCTGGATGCGTTGCAGTTGTGGTACCCATGAACTTTATGTGCGCCTGACGGGAATGTTCCTCAGGCGCTTTTATTGTTTCCGGCATTCTCCGGATGGGGCCCGTTACCTATCAGGAGAGCAAAATGGCCTCTGGCACCGTGAAGTGGTTCAACTCGGAAAAGGGCTTCGGCTTCATCGAGCAGGACGGTGGCGGCCCGGACGTCTTCGCCCACTACTCGAACATCGCCACCCAGGGCTTCCGTGAGCTCACCGAGGGTCAGCGCGTGAACTTCGACGTCACCCAGGGCCAGAAGGGCCCGCAGGCGGAGAACATCGTCCCGGCCTAATCGCCGCGACGCGCGTTCCCGCGCGTTTTTTGCACAGCCGGGGCCCGCACCGCGAGGTGCGGGCCCCGGTTTGTGCGTGTCCGACCAGGTCCAGGAGGGCGTTTCCCGCATGACCAGCTCCAGCTCCGAACGTTCGGCCCGTCGTCCCGCGCGCCGTCGCGGCCCCGCCACCCAGGGCGGCGAGGCAGGCGCGAAGGCGCCGGCGAAGGCCGCGGCGAAGCGGTCCGGGAAGCGGCCCGCCGCCGGCAAGGGCGCGGCCAAGTCCGCCCGCCCCGCCGCCCGCCCCCAGGAATTCACCCTCCCCGAGATGCTGACCCCGGCGCTGCCGGCCGTCGCGTCCTTCGAGGACCTGGACATGCCGGCCGCACTGCTCAAGACCCTGGCCGCGCAGGGCGTCACCGAGCCCTTCCCGATCCAGGCCGCGACCCTGCCCAACTCGATCGCCGGCCGCGACGTCCTCGGCCGCGGCCGCACCGGCTCCGGCAAGACCCTCGCCTTCGGCCTCGCCGCCCTGGCCCGCACCGCCGGCCGGCGCGCCCAGCCCAAGGCGCCCCTCGCGCTGGTCCTGGTCCCCACCCGCGAACTGGCCCAGCAGGTCACCGACGCCCTGGCGCCCTACGCCACGGCCCTGAACCTGCGCACCGCCACCGTGGTCGGCGGCATGTCGATCAACCGCCAGTCCAACGCGCTGGCCCGCGGCGCCGAGCTGCTGGTCGCCACCCCCGGCCGCCTGAAGGACCTCATCGACCGGGGTGACTGCACCCTGGCCAACGTCGCGATCACCGTCCTGGACGAGGCCGACCAGATGACCGACATGGGCTTCCTGCCCCAGGTCACCGCGCTGCTCAAGCAGGTCGAGCCGGGCGGCCAGCGGATGCTGTTCTCCGCGACCCTGGACAAGAACGTCGACAAGCTGGTCCGCGAGTTCCTGGTCGACCCGGTCACGCACTCCGTCGACCCTTCGGCCGGCGCCGTGGTCACCATGGAGCACCACGTCTTCCACGTCCTGGACGAGACCGACAAGAAGGCCGTCACCACCAAGATCGCGGCCCGCGACGGCCGCGTGATCATGTTCCTGGACACCAAGCGGTCCGTGGACCGGCTGGTCAAGCGGCTCCTGGCGAGCGGCGTCCGGGCCTCCGGCCTGCACGGCGGACGCTCCCAGCCGCAGCGCAACCGCACGCTGGACTGGTTCAAGAACGGCGAGATCACCGCGCTGGTGGCGACCAACGTCGCGGCCCGCGGCATCCACATCGACGACCTCGACCTGGTCGTGAACGTCGACCCGCCCACGGACCACAAGGACTACCTGCACCGCGGCGGACGCACCGCCCGGGCCGGCGAGTCGGGCCGGGTGGTCACCCTCGTCCTGCCCGAGCAGAAGCGCGAGATGACCCGCCTGATGTCGGACGCGGGGATCTCCCCGCGGGTCGCGCAGATCCGGTCCTCGGACGAGGAGCTGTCCTCGCTGACCGGTGCGCGGGAGCCGTCCGGGGTGCCCGTGACCATCGAGGTCCCGGCTCCGCCGCAGCCGGCCGCCGGTTCCGCGAAGCGGTCGTCTTCGCGGCGGCGGTCCTCGTCGGCGGGTCGCCCGCGGGAGGGCGCGGCTGCGTCGGGCCGTACGCGGCAGCCGGCGTCCGGCGGGCAGCCGGCCGGCTCGGGCCGCACCCGTCAGGCGTCGTCCGGCCAGCCCACGGGCTCCGGCTCCGGCCGTGGCCGGCAGGCCTCGTCCGGCCAGTCCGCCGGCTCCGGCCGCACCCGTCAGGCCTCCGGCGGCCAGTCCGCCGGCCGCGGCCGCGGCGCCTCCGGCCGCCGCGCCGCCTGACCCTGCGGGGGCTGGCCCCTGACCCGCCCTTCCACCGTTCCCCGGGGCTCCGCCCCGGACCCCGTACCGACGCTCCGCGCCGGTGCGCTCAATCGCCGCGCGGCTGGAAATCCAGCCTCGCCGGCGTTTGAGGCGCGGGGGTCCGGGGGCGGAGCCCACGGTTTCGGGAAGGGGCGGGGAGGGGACCGCTCCGCGCAGCGGCCCCACCCCACGGCACCGGCACCGGCAGCGGCTCAGGCCCGCGTGACCAGCTTCGACTGGAGGCGGGCCAGGAGCCGCAGGTCCAGGCCGAGCCCATCGGTCAGGTAGCCGTAGAAGCTGCCGTAGTCGGCCTCCAGCCGGGCCGTCGCCGCGGCCAGGTAGTCCCGCCGCACCTCCTGCAGCGGAATCAGCAGATCCGGGTTCTGCATCATCCCCGACTGCTTCAACCCCTCCCGCACCCGCGCGTCATACGCCCCGCGGAAGTCGTTCGACGCCAGGTAGTCCCGCTCGGCGACCTCCTCCGGCACCCCCAGCGCCCGCAGCAGCACGTAACTCGTCCAGCCCGTGCGGTCCTTGCCCGAGCTGCAGTGGTACAGCAGCGGCCCCTGCGAGCCCTCCGCCAGCTCCCGCAGGGTCGCCGCGAACTGGGCCCGGGAGGCCGGGTCCGTCACGAACGTCCGGTAGATGTCCCGCATGTAGGCCTCGGCCCGGCCGCCGCCGAGGATCTGCTCCTGCTTCGCCGGGTCGCGGCTGCCGATCGCCGTGGACAGGGTGCCGAACAGCCCCAGGTCGCTGACCGGCCGCGCGGTCGCCGTGAGCCCCGCAGGCAGCCGGTCCGGGCCGTCGTACTGGACCTCCGTGGCGATCCGGAAGTCGACGACCTTCGTCAGGCCGAGCCCCCCGACCGTGGTCACGTCCGCCGGGGTCAGCTTGCTCAGCGCGTCGGCCCGGTAGACCAGCCCCTGCCGCACCCGCCCGCCGGTGTAGGTCCCGTACCCGCCCAGGTCGCGGACGTTGACCGCGCCCTGCAGCGGTATCTGCCGGATCACCGGGGCGGCCGCCGGGAGCCGGCCGTGGTGTTGCACCACCGCCCCCGGCACCGTCCTCGCACCGGCCGTCGCGGCCCCGGGCAGCACCCCCGCCGCGAGCGCCGCCAGCAGCGTGGCGCCCACCGCCGTACGGCGGCCGGTTCTTCGGTTCATCACGGGCAACTCCTTGGCAGTCGGTCGATCACCTGCTGGGCTTCGGCCATCACCCGGGCGACGAGCTCCGCGCACGTGGGCAGATCCTCGATCACCCCCGCGACCTGGCCGGATGCCATGACGCCGAGGTCCGTACGGCCCTCGACCATGGACGCTTTGAGGAGCATCGGGGTGTTCGCGGCGAGCAGCACCTGGCTCCAGGACAGGTCCTTGCCGTGCTTCATCGCCAGGCCCTCGCGCACCATCTGCGGCCAGGACAGCCCCGAGACGCGGCGGAATCCGGCCGCGTGCCGCACCGCCCGGGCCAGCCGGCGTGCCCGGCCGGCGCTCTCCAGGGAGGTGACCAGCTCGCTGCGGAGCATCCGGTGCGGCAGCCCGTCCACCGCCGTGGTGACGGTGACGTCCTTGACGGAGGCCGCCAGGTAGCGGGCCTTGACCGGGTCCGGCACCGTCGACTCGGCGGTGAGCAGGAAGCGGGTGCCCATCGCCACCCCGGCCGCCCCGTAGGACAGGGCCGCCACCAGCCCCCGGCCGTCCCGGAACCCGCCGGCCGCGACCACCGGGATGTCCACCGCGTCGACGATCTGCGGCAGCAGCACGGTGGTGGCCACCTCGCCGGTGTGCCCGCCGCCCTCGCCGCCCTGCACGATGACCGCGTCCGCGCCCCAGGCCGCGACCTTCTCGGCGTGCCGGCGGGCCCCCACCGAGGGGATCACCACCACGCCCGCCTCCTTGAGCCGCCCGATCAGTTCGGCGGAGGGGGCCAGCGCGAAGGACGCCACCCGCACGCCCTCGTCGATGATCAGCCGCACCCGTTCGGCCGCGTCCCCGGCATCGGCCCGCAGGTTGACCCCGAAGGGCTCGTCCGTACGGGACTTCACCTCCTGCACCGCGGAGCGCAGCTGGTCCAGGGTCATGGTGGCCGAGGCCAGGATCCCCAGCGCCCCCGCCCCGGCCACCGCCGACACCAGCCGGGGCCCGGCGACCCAGCCCATGCCGGTCTGCACGATTGGGTGCCGCACCCCGACCAGCTTGGTGAAGGCCGTCTCCAGCGCGGCCGCCATCAGGCCGGCACCTCCCGGTCACGGCCGCCGCGCGGATCCAGTTCCTCGCGGATCAGCCGCAGTTCGGCCCCGGTCGGCTCCCGGGTGTACGGCACCTGCTCGGGCACCACCAGCGGGAACCCGGTGGCGGCCCGCACCTCCTCGACGTCCACCCCGGGGTGCAGCGCGGCCAGCCGCATCGACCGGTCCTCGGTGGCGAAGTCGAAGACGCCCAGGTTCGAGACCACCCGGGGGATCCGGTGGAAGCGGGTCGCGGACGGCCCGGCCGCCGCGGCCCGGTCGTACCCCACCCCACAGACCATGTCCACGCGCGGCACGAACACCCGCGCCGAATGCCGGGGGATCCAGTAGCTGACCGGGTTGTTCAGGGTGTTGACGGGCGCCCCGCGGACCCCGAGCAGCTGGCGGGCCGGGCGCGCCCAGTCCCCGATGCAGGAGATGTTCTGGTTGCCGTACCGGTCGATCTGGGAGGCGCCCATCATCACGTGCCGCCGCCCGCCGGTGACCATCGTCAGGTGCCGCCGGTAGGGCAGCCAGCCCTCGATCGTGCCGTCGTCGGTGACCAGCATCGCCTCCCCGTCCGTGAGCAGCAGCTCCGGGGAGAAGGTGCGGCGGGCCAGCCGGGCGCCGATCGAGGGGATCAGGCCCATCGGGCTGGCCAGCACCTCGCCGTCGCCCCGCCAGGCCTCCGCGCAGGCGATCACGCAGTACTCGGCCCGGCTGACGCCCTCGGCTGCGGCGCTCATGACTGCTCCTCCCGCCAGGCCGCGACGGCCCGCTGGTAGTCCCGTTCGCTCGCCCCGGACAGGAACCGGCCCGCGAACTCGGGCCAGGGCGTGGTCGCGTACAGCTTCTGGAAGGCCTCGTCGCGCCCGTAGTCGGGGACGCAGGAGGTGAAGTGGGCGCCGTTGGGCGCCTCGATCACACCGGTGACGCTGTGCCGGCCCACCAGCAGGGTCTGCGGGGCGGCGTCCTTGGTGAGCTCGGCGCTCGCCACGATCTGCTCGCAGGAGACGTACGCCCGGTCGGCGGCCTCGCAGAACAGGTCGTCGAAGTACGGGTCCGGGCCGAGGTACTGGCCGTTGCCGGCCCGGTCGGCCCGGTTGAGGTGGACCAGCGCCGCATCCATCCGCAGCGCCGGTACGGCCACCAGCTCCTCGCCGTCGTCATAGGGCGAGCGGACGGTCCGCAGGCTCGGGTTGACCTCCAGCACACCGGAGCCCATACCGGCTCGGACCGGCATGAACGGCAGCCGGTTCGCGGCGGCGTGCAGCCCCCACATGAACATCGCCTCGTCCAGCTCGGTCAGTTCGAGGGTCCCGGCCTCCCGGGCGGCCCGGAAGTGCGGTTCGAGCGCGATGGAGTCGAGGGTGACGAAGGGGGCGACCAGCCGGCGGATCCGGCCCGCGGCGGCCAGCAGGCCCACGTCCGGGCCGCCGTAGGAGACCACCGTGAGATCGGTGACCGTGCTCCGCAGCAGCGCCCGTACCAGGGCCATGGGCTTGCGCCGGGACCCCCAGCCGCCGATCCCGACCGTCATCCCGCTGCGCAGCTGGGCCACCGCCTCGTCGGGGGACATGCTCTTGTCGCCGGTGCTCCGCCCGGACGTCTGCTCGCTCACGAACCCTCCTCCTTGCCGAAGGTGTTGCGGACCCGGTCGGCCACCCCGCTGAGGTTGGCCTCGAAGGTGAAGCCCTGCTCGAAGCGGTAGCTGCGCCGGACGTCCACCGGGTCGATGCCGTTGATCGCCGCCTTGGCCAGCCGGATCAGCGTGCCGTCCTTGCGGGCGATCTCCCGGGCCAGCCGCAGGGCGGCCCCGGTCAGTTCCTCGCGCGGCACCACCCGCCACACCGAGCCGTGCGCGTGCAGTTCGGCGGCGGTGGCCGTCCGGGAGGTGTAGTACAGGGCGCGCATCAGGTGCTGCGGCACCAGCCGGGCCAGGTGGGTGGCGGCGCCCAGGGCCCCGCGGTCCAGCTCCGGCAGTCCGAAGACGGCGTCCTCGGCGGCCACGATCACGTCCGCGTTGCCGACCAGGCCGATGCCGCCGCCCAGGCAGAAGCCCTGGACGGCGGCGACCACCGGGACCTCGCAGTCGTAGACGGCGGCGAAGGCCTCGTAGCAGCCGCGGTTGGCGCCGATCAGCGCGTCGTGGCCGGTGTCGCGCTGCATCTCCTTGATGTCGACCCCGGCGTTGAAGCCGCGCCCCTCGGCGGCCAGCACCACGCAGCGGGTGTCGGGGTCGCGGCCGGCCGCCCGCAGGGCGTCGGCCAGCTCGTACCAGCCGCTCACGGGCAGGGCGTTGACGGGCGGGAAGTCGACGGTGACGACGGCGATGCCCTTGTCCGGGCGGGAGGTGGAGACACCCATGGGAGGATCAGCTACCTTTCCACCAAACGTTTGTTAGGCGGAAGGTAGCAGCAGATGGAGCTGGACGGGAGAGTCGTCGTCGTCACGGGCGGGACCCGGGGCGTCGGGGCGGGCGTCGCCGCCGCCTTCCTCGACGCCGGGGCGCGGGTGGTGGTCTGCGCCCGCCGACCACCCGAGCGGCCCGTCGCCACCGCCCGCGGCGCGGCCGAGTTCGCCCCGCTCGACCTGCGCGACCCGGCCGCCGTCCAGGCGTTCTTCGACTCCGTCGCCGCCCGCCACGGACGCCTGGACCACCTGGTCAACAACGCCGGGGGCACCCCCTACCGGCTGCTGGGCGAGGGGGAGGCCGAGCGCCACGCGCGGGTCCTCGAACTGAACCTGACCGCCCCGCTGACCGCCTCCCTCGCGGCCCGCCCGCACCTGCACGCCGCCCGGGGCTCGGTGGTGATGATCGGCAGCGTCAGCGGCTCCCGCCCCTCCCCGGGCACCGCCGCCTACGGGGCCGCCAAGGCGGGACTGGAGCACCTGGCCCGCTCCATGGCCGTGGAGTGGGCCCCCGAGGTGCGGGTCAACTCCCTGGTGCTGGGCATGGTGCACACCGAACTCGCCCACCTGCACTACGGCGACGAGCAGGGCGTGGCGGCCGTCGCCGGCACCGTCCCGCTGGGCCGCCTGGCCCGCCCGTACGAGGTCGGCGAGGCGGCCGTCTTCCTCGCCTCGGACCGGGCCGGCTACATCAGCGGGGCGAGCCTGCTCCTGCACGGCGGCGGCGAACGCCCCGCCTTCCTGACCGCCGCAACCGTCAACAAGGAGCAGTGACATGGGCAGCAACGCAACGGGCATCTGCGCGGGCCGGGTCGTGATCGTGACCGGCGCGGGCCGGGGGCTGGGCCGCGCCCACGCCCTCGCCTTCGCCGCCGAGGGCGCCAAGGTCGTGGTCAACGACCTCGGCGTGGGCTTGGACGGGCAGCCCGGCCCGGACGGCCCCGCCGCGCAGGTGGTGGCCGAGATCCGGGCGGCCGGCGGCGAGGCCCTGGCACACGGCGGGGACATCGCCACCACCGAGGGCGCCGGCTCCCTGATAGCGGCCGCGCTGGACGCGTACGGACGGCTGGACACGCTGGTCAACAACGCCGGCTTCCTGCGCGACCGGATGCTGGTCAACCTCGACGAGGACGACTGGGACGCCGTGCTGCGGGTCCACCTCAAGGGCCACTTCCTGCCCCTGAAGCACGCCGCCGCCCACTGGCGGGCCGAGGCCAAGGCCGGCCGCACCCCGGCCGCGCGGGTGGTCAACACCAGCTCCGGGGCGGGTCTGCTCGGCTCGGTCGGCCAGGGCAACTACAGCGCGGCCAAGGCCGGGGTCATCGGCCTGACGCTGGTCTCGGCCGCCGAGATGGGCCGCTACGGCGTGCAGGTCAACGCGGTGGCCCCGGCCGCCCGCACCCGGATGACCGAGCGGACCTTCGCCGAGACCATGGCCGCCCCGGCGGCCGGCGCCTTCGACGCGATGGCCCCCGAGAACGTCTCGCCGCTGGTGGTCTGGCTGGGCTCGGCCGCCTCGGCCGGGGTGACCGGCCGGGTCTTCGAGGCGGAGGCGGGCCGGATCACCGTCATGGAGGGGTGGCGGCCGGGCCCCACCGCCGACAAGGGCGCGCGCTGGAGTCCGGCCGAGGCGGGTGAGGCGGCTGCGAAGCTGCTGGCCGCGTCCGAGACCCCGCTGCCGGTGTACGGCGCGAGCTGACGGGGGTGGGGCCCCGGCCCCGGACGCGGTGCGGGCCCGGCCCCCTGGCGGGAGGTCGGGCCCGTGACTCACGCGACAAGCTGTTCCTTACCCACCGGGAACCCGGTTCGAACCGCCCGGTAACCGGTTTTCCGTCAGATTCGGTCGAGGGTGATCGCCGCAAGGCCGCTCCGGGGCCCCCGGGCGGGGCCCCGGACCTCGGCGTTCTCGGGTCCCGGCGGCCGCCCGCCGCCGCTGCCGGAGCGGTGCGGGCCCGGCTGACCAGGCAGGACGTACCGACGGGCGGATTGAAGCCACCGACCGGACGTTCGGTCCGGGCTCCCCGCGCGCCCGGCGGCCCGGTCTGGTAGTGCAGGTGCTCCCGGTGGGGAAATCCGCGCCCGGGCGCTCCGTACGGGTGCCGGGGGGTGCGCCGTACGGGGGGTCGCCGCGGGCGGCGGGGGAGTGGGCGGGGGTGGCGCGGGGGCGGACCGGGGGCGGCGCAGGCGTGGCCGAAAACCCCGTCTTGCCGCGACCCCGGGCCCCGGAGTGACATGGACACGCCAGATGCTTTCCCCGGTCGTTCCGTCCCCGGACGGCCGGCGCACGGCCTGACCCCCCACGAAAGGCAGTGTGTTGAACACTCCACGGAACCGGAAGACGACCCTGACCGGCCGACTGCTGCGCCGCGGCCTCGCCACCGCCGCCGTCGCCCTCGCCGCCCTCAGCCTCCAGAGCACCGGGACCACCGCCACCGCGGCCCCCCAGCCCGTCGTCGGCGGCACCCGCGCCGCCCAGGGCGAGTTCCCCTGGATGATCCGCCTCTCCATGGGCTGCGGCGGCGCCCTCTACACCCAGCAGATCGTCCTCACCGCGGCCCACTGCGTCAGCGGCTCCGGCAACAACACCTCCATCACCGCCACCGCCGGCGTGGTCGACCTCAACAGCTCCGCCGCCACCAAGGTCCGCTCCACCAAGGTCCTCCAGGCCCCCGGCTACAACGGCAACGGCAAGGACTGGGCCCTCATCAAACTCGCCCAGCCCATCAACCTCCCCACCCTCAAGATCGCCGACACCACCGCCTACAACAGCGGCACCTTCACCGTCGCCGGCTGGGGCGCCGCCCGCGAAGGCGGCGGCCAACAGCGCTACCTCCTCAAGGCCGACGTCCCCTTCGTCTCCGACGCCGCCTGCTCCAGCGCCTACAGCGGCTCCCTGATCGCCGCCGAGGAGATCTGCGCCGGCAACCTCGCCCAGGGCGGGGTCGACACCTGCCAGGGCGACTCCGGCGGCCCCATGTTCCGCCGCGACAACGCCGGCGCCTGGATCCAGGTCGGCATCACCAGCTGGGGCGAGGGCTGCGCCCGCGCCGGCTACCCCGGCGTCTACACCGAGGTCTCCACCTTCGCCGCCGCCATCAGGTCCGCCGCCGCGGGCCTGTGAGCAGGCCGGTCGCGGTGTGCGGGCCCCGCACACCGCGACCGGGGCCGCCTCCTCCTTCCGGCCGGGCGGGAACCCGCCGGAAGGGCGAGGCGCACCACCCGCCCGCCCGCGTACCGTCGGTCCCGGCAGCGCGGTGCCGACGGCCCCCGGCCCGGCCCCGCGACCCTCCCGACCGTCCCGCTCTGCGGTTGCGGGCCGCCCGGCCCCCCGGTCCCATGGGAAGGACCCATCGGCGACGGGCGACACAGGGGCGAGGCACGCATGACGATCACGGTGGTCATCGCGGACGACCAGGAAATGGTCCGGACCGGCTTCCGCATGATCCTGGAGAGCCAGCCCGACATCGAGGTCCTCGCCGACGTCGTCGACGGCGAAGCCGCCCTGGCCGCCGTCGAGACGCACCACCCCGACGTCCTCCTCCTCGACATCCGCATGCCCCGCCTCGACGGCCTCGAAGTCACCCGCCGGCTCGCCCCCCGCGACACCCCCCGCATCGTCATCGTCACCACCTTCGACCTCGACGAGTACGTCCACGCCGCCCTCCACGGCGGCGCCTCCGGCTTCCTCCTCAAAGACGCCAGCCCCGCCATGCTCGTCGAAGCCGTCCGCGCCGCCGCCGTCGGCGACTCCCTCGTCTCACCCGCCATCACCGTCCGGCTGCTGCGCGAAATGGCCCCCCGCACCCCCGCCGGCAGCGCCCGCACCCCCGCCGAACCCCTCACCGAACGCGAGACCGACGTGGTCCGCTGCGTCGCCCGCGGCCTGACCAACGCCGAGGTCGCCGCCGAGCTGTACGTCTCCCTCTCCACCGTCAAGACCCACCTGGCCAACGTCCAGGCCAAACTCGACGCCCGCAACCGCGTCGAGATCGCCGCCTGGGCCTGGGAGAGCGGACTGGCCGCGAGCACCCCGTGAGCCCCGTCCGAGCCTGGGCCCGCCGCCACCCCCGCGCCGCCGACTACACCCGCCTCGCCCTCACCGTCGCGCTGCTCGCCCTCGTCACCGCCGAAGGCATCGCCCTCGCCGGCCAGCCCACCCTCCCGCACGCCGTCGTCTGGGGCACCGGCCTGCTCGTCTGCCTCTGCGCCGCCCCCTGGCCCGCACTGCCCCTGCTCACCCGCGCCTGGACCGCCGCCGCCCTCACCTGGGCCGCCACCACCGCCCTCATCGCCACCGACCGGCCCCTGAGCGTCTGGGGCATCGGCGAGGCCATCGCCCTCCTCGTCCTCCTCAGCCAGGTCCTGCTCCGCGCCCCCGCCCGCACCGCCGCCACCCTCGGCCCCCTCCTCGGCCTCGGCTGCATGGCCGTACCCGTCCGCGACACCGACCCCGGCCGCTTCTCCCTCCTCTTCTCCGTCCTCACCGTCGTCGTCGGCGCCTACTCCCTCCTGCTCCGCCTCCAAGCCGTCCAACGCGTGCGCGACCTGCGCGCCGTACGCACCGCCGAACGCCTCGAACTCGCCCGCGAACTCCACGACCTCGTCGCCCACCACGTCACCGGCATCGTCGTCGAGGCCCGCGCCGCCCGCTTCACCCGCCCCGGCCCCGAACGCACCGACGAAACCCTCGCCCGCATCGAGACCGCCGGCGACGAAGCCCTCGGCGCCATGCGCCGCCTGGTCCGGGTCCTGCGCGAGGACGGCCCGCCCGGCACCCCCGGCACCACCCCCGTCGCCGGCCTCGCACAGGTCCGGGAACTCACCGAACGCTTCTCCCGCACCGGCCCGCCCGTCGTCCTCTACATCGAATCCGGCCTCGAGACCCGGCTCCCCGCCGACCTCGCCGCCACCGTCCACCGCATCGTCCTCGAAGCCCTCACCAACATCACCAAGCACGCCGCCACCGCCACCGCCGTCCGCATCGGCATCCGCAGCCTCCCCACCGGCCTCGAGGTCCGCATCGCCGACGACGGCGGCCGCCCCGCGAAGCTCTCCGACCAAGCCCGCGGCGGCGGCTACGGACTCGCCGGCATGACCGAACGCGCCGAAGCCATGGGCGGCACCCTCACCGCCGGCCCCGCACCCGAAGGCGGCTGGCTGGTCACCGCCCTCCTCCCGCTGTGACCGCCGACCCCCTCCCACAGCGGCCACCGCCCCCCACCCGCGGCCCCCGCCACCGTCTCACCCTCCGGTCCGGGCCGTGAAACACCCGCCCCCGCCACGTAAGCTCAGGCCCCATGAACAGCAGCGACATCGACGAGAACGTCCAGGCCGAGCTCTCCCGGCTGCGCGACAGCATCGACAACATCGACGCCGCAGTGGTCCACATGCTCGCCGAGCGCTTCAAGTGCACCCAGCAGGTCGGCCACCTCAAGGCCAACCACCACCTGCCCGCCGCCGACCCCGGCCGCGAGGCCCGCCAGATCACCCGGCTGCGCCAGCTCGCCGAAGCCGCCAAACTCGACCCCGCCTTCGCCGAGAAGCTCCTCAACTTCATCATCGCCGAGGTCATCCGCCACCACGAGACGATCGCTGCGGGCGAAGAGTAGCCCCCTGCCCCAGACCGGCCCCCGTCAGGCAGCATGGGGGCCATGTCCGTACTGACGCGCAACGAAGCGCAGCTCCGAGCCCAGCTCCTCGACGTCCAGCGGTACTCGATCGCCCTCGACCTCACCACCGGCGACGACACCTTCGGCTCCCGCACCGTCATCGAATTCACCACCCGCGAGGCCGGCGACACCTTCGTCGAACTCAAACCAGCCGAACTGCGCTCGGCGACCCTGGACGGACAGCCCCTCGACACCACCGCCTTCCACGACGGCAGGCTCCCCCTCACCGCCCTCACCGAAGGCGCCCACGAACTCACCGTCGACGCCGTCATGCGCTACTCCCGCACCGGCGAGGGCATGCACCGCTTCACCGACCCCGCCGACGGCCAGACGTACGTCTACACCCAGCTCTTCCTCGACGACGTCCAGCGCGTCTACACCGCCTTCGACCAGCCCGACCTCAAGGCCCGCTTCGACCTCGAAGTCACCGCCCCCGCCGACTGGACCGTCCTCGCCAACGGCATCACCGAACGCACCGGCGAACACCCCGACGGCACCACCACCTGGCGCGCCGCCACCACCCCCCTCATCTCCACCTACCTCCTCGCCGTCGCCGCCGGCCCCTGGCACTCCGTCCGCACCGAGCACGCCGGACTCCCCTTCGGCCTGCACTGCCGCCGCTCCCTGGCCCCCTACCTCGACGCCGACGCCGACGAACTGACCGAGATCACCACCGCCTGCTTCGACCGCTACCACGAGAAGTTCGCCGAGCCCTACCCCTTCGACTCCTACGACCAGGCCTTCGTCCCCGAGTTCAACGCCGGCGCCATGGAGAACCCCGGACTCGTCACCTTCCGCGACGAGTTCATCTACCGCTCCGCCGTCACCGACACCGAGCGCCAGACCCGCGCCATGGTCGTCGCCCACGAGATGGCCCACATGTGGTTCGGCGACCTGGTCACCCTCCGCTGGTGGGACGACATCTGGCTCAACGAGTCCTTCGCCGAGTACATGGGCTACCAGACCCTCACCGAAGCCACCCGCTTCACCGACACCTGGGTCGACTTCGGCGTCCAGCGCAAGGCCTGGGGCTACGACGCCGACCAGCGCCCCACCACCCACCCCGTCGCCCCCGACCCGGACGCCGTGCCCGACACCGCCTCCGCCCTCCTCAACTTCGACGGCATCTCCTACGCCAAGGGCGCCTCCGCCCTGCGCCAGCTCGTCGCCTGGCTCGGCGAGAAGGACTTCCTGGCCGGCATCAACCTGCACTTCGCCCGCCACCGCTTCGGCAACGCCTCCCTCGCCGACTTCGTCGACTCCCTCGCCGCCTGCACCGACCGCGACGTCCACGCCTGGGCCGACACCTGGCTGCGCACCACCGGCGTCGACACCCTCACCCCCCGCGTCGAGGAGAAGGACGGCGGCTGGACCCTCACCGTCGACCGCGACGGCAGCCGCCCCCACCACATCACCGTCGGCACCTACGACCGCGACCCCGCCGGCTCCCGGGTCCTGGAACTGCGCGAACCCCTCGCCCTGGACCTGCCCACCGACGAGGTCATCTCCGCCCTCGGCCGCCGCCCCGCACTCCTCGTCCTCAACGACGGCGACCTCAGCTACGCCAAGGTCCGCCTCGACGAGACCTCCCTGGAGACCGCCCTCGCCCACCTGAGCGGCATCCCCGACCCGCTGACCCGCGCCATCTTGTGGAACACCCTGCGCGACATGGTCCGCGACGGCGAACTCGCCCCGCTCGCCTACCTGGAGGCGGCCCGCACCCACCTGCCCGAAGAGAACGACCTCGCCATCGTCCAGGGCGTCCTCGCCTTCGCGTACGCCCGGGTCACCGACCAGTTCCTCACCCCCGAGCAGCGGCCCCAGGGCCTGGCGGCCATCACCGGCATCAGCCGCGACCTGATCCGCCGCACCGAGGACGGCGAGGCGCCCGGGCTGCGGCTGGCCGCGGTCCGCGCCTTCATCCGGGCCGCCACCCAGCCCGACACCATCGCCAACTGGCTCGCCGAGGGCACCGTGCCCGGCGGCCCCGAGCTCGACCCCGAGCTGCGCTGGCGCATCCTGGGCCGGCTCTCCGTCCTCGGCGCCGTCACCGAGACCGAGATCGCCGCCG
Source organism: Streptomyces sp. NPDC089919 (assembly GCF_040684615.1). Taxonomy (NCBI): domain Bacteria; kingdom Bacillati; phylum Actinomycetota; class Actinomycetes; order Kitasatosporales; family Streptomycetaceae; genus Streptomyces; species Streptomyces sp. NPDC089919. The sequence goes on along the minus strand of NZ_JBFBGK010000118.1, from coordinate 786 downwards.
AACTCGACCGCGACCCCAGCGCCACCGGGCAGGAAGGCGCCGCCCGCTGCCGGGCCGCGCTGCCCACCGCCGAGGCCAAGACCGCGGCCTGGGCGCGGATGTTCGAGGACGACGACCTGTCCAACTACCTCTTCTCCGCCACCGCGCAGGGCTTCTGGCAGCCGGAGCAGGCCGAACTCACCCGGCCGTACCTGGCCCGGTACTACCAGGACGCGGTCGCCCTCGCCGGGCGGCGCGGGCCGGCCATGGCCCAGGCGGCGGGCGGCGACGCCTTCCCCGCCGTGGCCGTGGACGCGGACGCCCTGGCGGCCGGCCAGGCCTGCCTCGCAGAGGCCGACATGATCCCCGCCCTCCGCCGCCGCCTCGCCGACCAACTCGACGACCTCTCCCGAGCCCTCCACACCAGGCCCTGACCCGCCCCCGGGGGGCCCGGCCCAGCCGGCCCCCCGGGCCCGGCCTGCCCGCTTGGGTGCGGCAAACCAGCCGCGCTGGGGGAGTTTGAGCGCACCGGCGCGGAGCGCCGGCACGGAGCCCGGGGCGGAGCCCCGCCGTCCCCTTACCCAGCCTCGCCGGCGATTGAGGCGCGGGGTCCGGGGCGGAGCCCCGAAAGCCCGTCGCGGAGCGGCGGGGCCGGGGGCCTACCCAGCCGCGCGGCGTTTGAGCGCACCGGCGCGGCAGCGGCGGTACGGGGGGTCCGGGGGCAGCCGCCCACCGGTTTCGGGAAGGGGCGGGGTGGGGTCTGGCTCCGCGCAGCGGCCGGGCCCGGGCCCGGACCCCGGGGGGGGC
>NZ_JBFBGK010000117.1:0-25420 GCF_040684615.1 Streptomyces sp. NPDC089919 | reverse complement strand
CGCGCCGATGGCGCCGCGGACGAGGTCGTCCCACATGAACCAGAAGCGGTCCTGTCCGGGGGTGCCGAACAGGTAGAGGATGAGGTCCTGGTCGAGGGTGATGCGTCCGAAGTCCATGGCCACCGTGGTGGTGGTCTTGTCTCCGGTGTGGGTGAGGTCGTCGATGCCGGCGGAGGCGCTGGTCATGACGGCTTCGGTGCGCAGGGGGTTGATCTCGGAGACGGCGCCGACGAACGTGGTCTTGCCCACGCCGAAGCCGCCCGCCACCACGATCTTCGCGGAGGTGGTGGAGCGGGCCGCTCCGCCGTTAGAGCTTGCGAAGTCCACTGAGCACCCTTTCGAGCAGCGTTACATCCGGCGTGCCGCCGGCCTCTCCATTGCCCGGCTGGTGGATGGCCACCATTCCGGCCTCGGCCAGGTCGGCCACGAGGATCCGGGCGACGCCGAGCGGCATCGACAGCAGTGCCGACACCTCGGCGACGGATTTGACCTCCCGGCACAGCGTGCAGATGCGCTGGTGCTCGGGAAGCAGGCCCGCAAGGTGGACCGGGTCGGCCGTGGTGCTGACCAGGGCCTCGATCGCGAGCTGGTAGCGGGGCCGGGTCCGGCCGCCGGTCATCGCGTAAGGACGCACCAGCGGCTGGTCGCCTTCCGCGTACGACTGGTCGTACGAATCGGAGTAGGCGGGGGGCGGGGTCATGGATCCTCCGGGCTGGACAGCAGTGGTCAGCGTGCCGTCTGACGGGGGCCGGTGGGGGGACGGGGCGTGCGGCCTGACGGTGGTACTGGGACATCCGGGGCAGGGCCCCGGATTCCCCGGCCGGCAGTACCGTCCGGCCGGGGGATGGCGGTCAGATGAGCAGGCTTCCCTGCAGTTCGGCGCGCAGGTCCGGGGTGAGGACGCTGCCCGCGCGGTCGACCAGGAGGGCCATCTCGTAGCCCACCAGGCCGATGTCGCACTCGGGGTGCGCGAGCACGGCGAGGGAGGAGCCGTCCGAGACGGACATGAGGAAGAGGAAGCCGCGCTCCATCTCCACCACGGTCTGGTTGACCGGGCCGCCCTCGAAGATCCGGGACGCGCCCGCGGTCAGCGAGGTCAGTCCGGAGGCGACGGCCGCCAGCTGGTCGGCGCGGTCACGGGGGAAGCCCTCGGACATCGCCAGCAGGAGACCGTCGGCGGAGACCACCACGGTGTGGGACACCCCAGGGGTGTTGTCCACGAAGTTGGTGATCAACCAGTTCAGGTTCTGTGCCGCCTGGCTCATCGAACTCAACTATCGCTCCTGCTGGTGAGTGGGGCCGACGTGGTAGCTGCCGGTGGCCGGACCGTTGCCGCCCGCCTGGCGTCCCTGCTGGATGCCGCGGCGGAGGTTGGTCAGCCGTCCGCGCACGTCGTCGGGGGCGCGCGAGACGGAGGGACCGGTCTGGGTGTCGGCCGACTGCTGGGCGGTGCCCGCGACCAGGTTGGCGCGAGGCACCCGGCGGGGCAGGCCCGAGGTGGTGATGCCGCCGGCGGCGGGCTGGCGCACCCGCTCCGCCTGCCGCATCAGTTCGTCGTTGGGCGAGCTGCGCCAGTTGACCGTGGGGGTGGCGCCGGTCGCCGTCAGGGCGTCCTCGCCGCGCTCCTGGGCCCGCTGCGGGGCGGCCGGCCGCTGGGGAGCGGCGGGCGCCTGCTGCTGGAGGTGCGGCTGGTACTGCTGCGGCTGCTGGGGGACGGACTGGTTCGGCGCGGGGGCCTGCTGGCCCTGCGGCGGGTACCAGTTCGACTCCAGGTTGTCGAAGAGCGGGGTGCGCCCGTCGACGGGACCCTGGGCCGGCGGCAGCGCCTCCGGCTGGTGGGCGGCCGGCAGACCGGGCGCGCCCGGCCGGGGGCCGAACGCGTCGGCGCCGGAGCCCGGGGCGGGGTAGCCGCCGACACCCGGGCCGCCGGGCCGCGGGGCGAAGTCGGGACGCTCGAACTGCGAGGTCGACGCCGGGTCCTGGAGCTCCGGGCGGGCGAACTGGCCCGTGGTGGAGGCGTTCTGGACGTCCGGGCGGGCGAACTGCCCCGTGGTGGAGGCGTTCTGCTGGTCCGGGCGGGCGAACTGACCGGTGGTCGAGGGGTCCTGGAGCTCCGGGCGGGCGAACTGGCCCGTCGTGGAGGCGTCCTGGTACCCGGGCCGGGCGAACTGGCCCGTGGTGGAGCCGGTCGGGGCCGGGGCGCCGAAGTCCGGGCGGGCGAACTCGGCCGTGGCGCCGGGGCCCTGTACCTCGTCGTGACCGCGGGGGGTCTCCTGACCGCCGCGGGCGGCCGGGTCCATGCCCCAGCTGGTGGTCTGCGCACCCGACTGGGCACCCGTCTGCGGGCCGCCGGGCAGCTCGGCGCGGGGCGCACCGCCGCGGGCCGGCAGCTGGGGCCGGGCACCGCGCTGGTCGTCCGCGGCCCGGGCCGGGGCGGGCGCCGCCGGAGCCGGGGCGGCCGGAGCCGGCGGCTGCGGCTGGACGGGGCGCTGCGGAGCGGCGGGCCGCTCGAAGGCGTTGCCCTGCGGGAAACCGGCACCGGGGCCGGCGGCCGGCCGGCCGGGACCCTGCGGGGCACCGGCGCCACCGCGCGGGGCCATCGGCGCACCGGCGCCGAAGGCGTTGGTGCCGCCCTGGGCCGGGGGCTGGTTCTGGGGACGGCCGCCCTGCGGCGGACGCTGTCCGCCGTCGCGGCCGGGCAGTGCGGCCCGCTGGCCGCCCGCCGCCACCTGGCCGCGGCCGGCCGAGGCGCCGGCGGCGAGCCGGGCGGCCGCGCCGCCCTGCGGCACCGCGCCGCCACCGGGACGGGAGCCGGGGATCGGCGCACCGCCCTGGCCGGGGACGCCGGGCGCGCCCGGCTTCTGACCGCCCTGGGCGACGTCGACCGGGAGCATGACGAGGGCCGTCGTACCGCCGGAGTCGGAGGGACGCAGCTGGATGCGGATGCCGTGTCGCAGGGACAGGCGGCCGACCACGAACAGACCCATGCGGCGGGAGACCGAGACGTCCACGGTGGGCGGCGCGGCGAGCCGCTCGTTGATCGCGGCCAGGTCCTCGGGGGAGAGGCCGATGCCGGTGTCGTGGATCTCGACCAGCACCCGGCCGTCGGGCAGCGCGTGACCGGTGACCTTGACCTTGGTCTGCGGGGAGGAGAACGACGTGGCGTTCTCCAGCAGCTCGGCGAGCAGGTGCACGAGGTCGTTGACCACGCGGCCGGCGACGTCGGTCGAGGGGACCGAGGCCAGCTCGATGCGCTCGTACTGCTCCACCTCGGACGCGGCGGCACGCAGGACGTCGACCAGCGGGACCGGACGGGTCCAGCGGCGGCCGGGCTCCTCGCCCGCGAGGACGAGGAGGTTTTCGCCGTTACGGCGCATGCGGGTGGCGAGGTGGTCGAGCTTGAAGAGCGAGGACAGCTGGTCCGGGTCGGCCTCGCGCGACTCCAGCTCGGAGATGAGCGAGAGCTGGCGCTGGATGAGGCCCTGCGAACGGCGCGAGAGGTTGGTGAACATCGCGTTGACGTTGCCCCGCAGGAGGGCCTGCTCGGCGGCGAGGCGGACGGCCTCGCGGTGCACGTCGTCGAAGGCCGCGGCCACCTGGCCGATCTCGTCCCGGGAGTGCACACCGACCGACTCCACGGACGTGTCCACGTCCTGCGGGTCGGACTCGGACAGCTGCTTGACGAGCTCGGGCAGCCGCTCCTGGGCGACCCGGGTCGCGGTGTCCTGCAGCCGGCGCAGCGACCGGATCATGGACCGGGCCACGACGAAGGCGCCGACCAGCGAGACGCCGAGGACGAGGAGGATCAGCGCACCGTTGATGATGGCGTCGCGCTGCGACTCCTGCTTCAGCTCGCGGGCCTTGACCTCCATGTCCTCGAGCAGCGTCAGCTCGATGGTCTTCATGGCCTGGATCTTGACGTCGTCGGTGTCGTACCAGTCCATCCAGGAGTTGAACTTGACCTCCTTGGCGAACTGGCCGTCGTTGCCGAGGACGCGCTTGGCGTAGTGGTCCGCCGTGGAGATGTCCGCGTGGCTGTCGTTCAGCGTCTCGGTGAGCTCTTCGGCCTTGCCCTGGTAGACGAGGTCGAAGGTCTTGCGGGCCTCGCCCTCGGACTTCAGCGCGGCGTACGCGTAGAGCCGGTCGTTCTCCTTGAGCTCGCCGGTCTTGCCCTTGCTGTCGGGAAGGGCGTACGCGATGACGGCGCGCTGGATCGAGGCGTACTCCTTGGCGGAGGAGAACGACGTCAGGGCGCGGGTCCGCTTGATCATCTCGGGGTTGGAGGTGGCCTGGGCCATGTCCTGCGAGAGGCTGAGCAGCGCGGTGATCAGCTGGCTGTACTCGGAGACGGTCTGCTGGGCGCCGTCCTGGTACGCGGTCTTGCGGATCGTCTCGAGCTCGGTCAGCTGGCGGCTGATCTGGAGGACGTTGTTGCGGATCGAGTCGAGGGTCTCGTCGCGCTTGTCCTCGGTGTCGATGTTCTCGGTGGCCGCGATGAACGCCTTGGAGGCGACGTTCGTGTTCTCGCGGACGCCCTCGACGAGGCTGTTCGGCTTGCCGGGCGTGCTCTTGAGCGGGCCCGCGGACTTGTCGCGCTCGTCCTGGAGCGCGGCGGCCAGCGCGGTCGCCTGCTTGGTCATGGTGGTCAGCAGCTGCATGTGCTCCAGCTGCGCCATGTCGTTCATCGACTCGTTGATGCGCAGGCCACCGAGCGAGGTGGCGGCGACGACCGGGAGCGCCAGCAGGGAGACCAGACGCGTGGAGATGCGCCAGTTCTGCAGGGCGAGCCGGGAACCGGGCCCACTGGGGGCCTCGGATATGGACCGGCCCTGGGGCTCGTCGTCCGGCTTGGCGGCCTTGCCCTTGGGGGCCTTCGCGCTCTTGCCCTTGCCCTTGCCCTTGGCCTTCGACGTCGCGGCGGCCGGGCCGTTGCCCGAGCCGTCCGCCGCCGGCCCGTGGTTCTGGGCGTGCTGGGGCGCGGAGCCACGGTCGGTTACGCCGCGCGGCTCCTGCTCCGCCGCAGCGTCCCCTCGGCCCCGGGGGGCCTGGGGGGACCCCATTCCATCCCTCTTGAAACGTCCCTGCACTAGCGTCGCAACCTCTGGACCAGGCGTCCCACCGGGTGGAGCCGGCGGGACGGTGTCGAGTCGTGGGGCTCAGACGAGCCTCATGTGTGGTCGTGGGTGACCGGCGCTTCTCCCCTTCCGCACCGCCGCACGGCGCTGCTGAGCGCCCTCTGCGCGCCGGCTGAATGACGCGGCGGTCCCCGGAATTCCAGCACAGTGGCGGATCTCCAACAAGGTGCGAGTACCAGCCCCGGAGATCGGTGACCGCCCGTGTCGGCTGGACTACACCACGTGGACAGCGTTTCGGGGTGAATCGGACTTTCGTTTATGAATCACTTACTCCGTTGGCATGTCCCAGACGAGATGATCAGGAGCGGAATGGCGCATTCAGTGGCACAATGTCCGTTTTCCCGGAGGGAAATGACTGCGCGTTATGTCCTAAATGCCGGGCCGCTCGTGAGCAAACTCACATGCCCGGGGGTCAAGGTTCCAGAGTTTCCCGGGTAGTCGGATGTTTAGCCTGGCTGTTTACAGGGATGGCACATCCGACAACCGGCGCCCCCGGGCCCCGCATCACCGACAAGGTTCCGACGCAGCGATGAAGACGACGATGATGTTCCGCAACATAGCCAACCCGCGCCGCACCACCCTCGCGCACCTCAAGGACGCCGAGGAGCTGGCCCCCGCGGTCGCACAGCCGGAGCACTCCGTCGACCTGCCGACCCAGACCGCGAACCCGCGCCGCACCGTCCTGATGGACGCCCCCGTCGCGGCCGTCGCCGCCGAGTAGCGGCCCCCGAGGCACCCGGGCGCCGCGTCCCGCGCGCGGCGCCGTCTCGGCGCGCGGCCACCCCTCCCGTGCGGGATAGCCTGGAGCCGCCGGACTCCACCAGGGCAGTCCAGACCAGGTCCAGTACCAGTGAGGGGCGAAACCTTCCCGTGCGCATCGCCAGGTTCTCCATCGACGGCAATGTCGCCTTCGGAGCGGTCGAGGGCGATGCCCCCGACGAGCTCGTCCTCGACATCATCAAGGGCATCCCGTTCGCGGACTTCGAGCTGTCGGGCACCAAGGTCCCGCTGAGCAAGGTCCGCCTGCTGCCGCCCGTGCTGCCGAACAAGGTCGTGGCCATCGGCCGCAACTACGCCGAGCACGCCGCGGAGCTGGGGCACGAGGTCCCCGAGGTCCCGGTCGCCTTCTTCAAGCCCTCCACCTCCGTGGTCGGCCCCGGCGACCCGATCGTCTACCCCTCCTTCTCCCAGGAGCTGCACCACGAGGCCGAGCTGGCCGTGGTCATCGGGCGGATGTGCCGCGAGGTCCCGCGCGAGCGCGTCAAGGACGTCATCCTCGGCTACACCTGCGCCAACGACGTCACCGCGCGCGACGTCCAGCAGCGGGAGAGCCAGTGGGCCCGGGCCAAGGGCTTCGACAGCGCCTGCCCCCTCGGCCCCTGGATCGAGACGGACCTGGACCCGGGTGATCTGGCGATCCAGTGCACGGTCAACGGCGCCCAGCGCCAGCTCGGCCGCACCAGCGAGATGGTCCGGCCCATCGAGGACCTGATCGTGCACATCACCGAGGCCATGACGCTGCTCCCCGGCGACGTGGTCCTCACGGGCACCCCCGCGGGGGTCGGCCCGCTCAACGTCGGCGACGAGGTCGCCGTCACCATCGAAGGTATCGGCACTCTCACCAACAAGGTGATCAAGCGTGGCTAACGCGACCCCCCGCGTACGTTTCTGTCCCTCGCCGACCGGCAACCCCCACGTGGGCCTGGTCCGCACCGCCCTCTTCAACTGGGCCTTCGCCCGGCACCACGGCGGCACGTTCGTCTTCCGCATCGAGGACACCGACGCGGCCCGCGACTCCGAGGAGTCGTACGAGCAGCTCCTGGACTCGCTGAAGTGGCTCGGCTTCGACTGGGACGAGGGCCCCGAGGTCGGCGGCCCGCACGCGCCCTACCGCCAGTCGCAGCGGATGGACATCTACAAGGACGTCGCGCAGAAGCTCCAGGACGGCGGCTACGCCTACCCCTGCTACTGCACCACCGAGGAGCTGGACGCCCGCCGCGACGCCGCCCGCGCCGCCGGCAAGCCCTCCGGCTACGACGGCCAGTGCCGCGAGCTCTCCGCCGAGCAGAAGGCCGCGTACGAGGCCGAGGGCCGTTCCTCGATCGTCCGCTTCCGGATGCCCGACGAGACGATCACCTTCACGGACCTGGTCCGCGGCGAGCTGTCCTTCAGCCCGGAGAACGTCCCGGACTTCGGCATCGTCCGGGCCAACGGCGCCCCGCTGTACACGCTCGTCAACCCGGTCGACGACGCGCTGATGGAGATCACCCACGTCCTGCGCGGCGAGGACCTGCTGTCCTCCACCCCGCGCCAGATCGCGCTCTACGGCGCCCTGATCGAGCTCGGCGTCGCCAAGGCCGTGCCGGCCTTCGGCCACCTGCCGTACGTGATGGGCGAGGGCAACAAGAAGCTCTCCAAGCGCGACCCCGAGGCCTCGCTCAACCTGTACCGCGAGCGCGGCTTCCTCCCCGAAGGCCTGCTGAACTACCTCTCGCTGCTCGGCTGGTCCTTCTCCAAGGACCAGGACATCTTCTCGATCGAGGAGATGGTCGCGAAGTTCGACATCCCGGACGTCAACGCCAACCCGGCGCGCTTCGACCTCAAGAAGGCCGAGTCGATCAACGGCGACCACATCCGCCTGCTCGACCCGAAGGTCTTCGCCGACCGGTGCACCCCGTGGCTCCAGGCCCCGCACGCCAACTGGGCGCCCGAGGACTTCGACGCCGACGCGTGGGCGCGCATCGCGCCGTACGCCCAGACGCGCATGACCGTCCTGTCGGAGATCACCGCCAACGTCGACTTCCTGTTCCTCAAGGAGCCGGTGCAGGACCAGGCGTCCTGGGACAAGGCGATGAAGGGCGAGCCCGCGGCCCTGCTGACCACCGCCCGCGCCAACCTGGACGCGGCCGACTGGAGCGACCCGGAGTCGCTCAAGCAGGCCGTGCTGACCGCCGGCGAGGCCCACGGCCTCAAGCTCGGCAAGGCCCAGGCCCCGGTCCGGGTGGCCGTCACCGGCCGCACGGTCGGCCTGCCGCTCTTCGAGTCCCTGGAGATCCTGGGCAAGGACCGGTCGCTGGCCCGCATCGACGCGGCCCTGGCCCGGCTGGCCGGCTGAGGCCCGCCCGTACGTCCCCGCAGGGGGCGGCGTCCCGTCACCGGGCCGCCGCCCCCTGCGGCGTTCCCGGGACCCCTCCGGGCGCCGGCCCGGGGGAGTAGCCTCGGCCGCATGATCGAGGCCGTGCTGTGGGACATCGACGACACCCTCTTCGACTACACCGGGGCCGACCGGACCGGGCTCTCCCGGCACCTCGCGCAGGAGGGGCTGGCCGGCGCCTACGGCACGCCCGCCGACGCCCTCGCGCTCTGGCGCACGATCACCGACCGCCACTGGGACCGGTTCGCCGCCGGCCGGGTGGACTTCCAGGGCCAGCGCCGCGATCGGGTACGGGACTTCCTGGCCCGGCCGGAGCTGACGGACGCGGGCGCGGACGCCTGGTTCGACGGGTACGTCGCGCACTACCGGGCCGCCTGGGCGGTCTTCCCGGACGTGGTCCCGGCCCTGGACGCCCTGACGCCCGGCTACCGGCACGGCGTGCTCTCCAACTCCTCCGGGGCCAACCAGGAGGTCAAGCTGCGCGAGCTGGGCCTGCGGGGGCGTTTCGAGGTGCTGCTGTGCGCCGCCGAACTGGGCGTGAGCAAACCGGCCGCCGAGGCCTTCCGGGCCGCCTGCGAGGCCATGGGACTGGCCCCGGGCGCGGTCGCGTACGTGGGGGACCGGCTGGACATCGACGCGGAGGGGGCCCGGGACGCGGGCCTCGCGGGGATCTGGCTGGACCGCTCCGGGACGGCGGGGGCGCTCGCGGAAGGGGTGCTTCCAGAGGGGGTCCACCGGATCACCGGGCTCACCGAGCTGCCCGCCCTGCTGGCCGGGGATACCCGTTTTGGAGCTGAGTCACCCTTCCGGTAATGTTCTTTCTGCGCCGCCGAGCGGGCCGAAAGGCCGGACGGGGGCGCCACTCAAGAGGAAGTCCCCGACAGGGGGTTGACTTTTGGTGGGGTATAGTGTAATTGGCAACACGAGGGTTTCTGGTTCCCTTATTCTAGGTTCGAGTCCTGGTACCCCAGCGCAGTGCAAGTAGTAGACGCAGTGCTTTGCCCCCGTTGTGTAGCGGCCTAGCACGCCGCCCTCTCAAGGCGGTAGCGCCGGTTCGAATCCGGTCGGGGGTACAGATCCTTCCCGCGAGATCTCCATGGGTCGCACCCGGACGTCTCGATGCAGGATCGCTAGGGCCCCCGTTGTGTAGCGGCCTAGCACGCCGCCCTCTCAAGGCGGTAGCGCCGGTTCGAATCCGGTCGGGGGTACTGAGGTTGTCTAGACCTCATTGGGCTATGGTGTAATTGGCAACACGAAGGTTTCTGGTTCCTTTGTTCTAGGTTCGAGTCCTGGTAGCCCAGCGCAGTACCAAAGCAAGCCCCCGTTGTGTAGCGGCCTAGCACGCCGCCCTCTCAAGGCGGTAGCGCCGGTTCGAATCCGGTCGGGGGTACGCACAGAGAAGGCCCCCCGCGTTCGTCGCGGGGGGCCTTCTCGCTGTTCCCGTCCGGTCGGCGGCCGTTGGCGCGCCGGGTGGCGCCGCCCCGGGTCGACGAACGGGCAGACGAACGGGCCCGAAGGCGCTCGGCAGGACGGTTGCGGCGTCGTGAGCGCCCCCGGGCCCGGGGGAGGGGAAAAGGGTCGGGCAGGTCAGCCGGAGCGGCGCAGGGCCTCGCTCAGGCGCGCGGCGGCGTCGATGACCGCCTGCGCGTGCATCCGGCCCGGGTGCCGGGTCAGCCGCTCGATCGGCCCGGAGACCGACACGGCCGCCACCACGCGGTTCGAGGGCCCGCGCACCGGCGCCGAGACGGAGGCCACACCGGGCTCCCGCTCGCCGATCGACTGCGCCCAGCCGCGCCGGCGCACGCCGGACAGGGCCGTGGCCGTGAACCGGGCGCCCTGCAGGCCCCGGTGCAGCCGCTCGGGCTCCTCCCAGGCCATCAGGATCTGGGCCGCCGAGCCGGCCTTCATCGGGAGCGTGGAGCCCACCGGGACGGTGTCCCGCAGACCCGACAGCCGCTCGGCCGCCGCCACGCAGATGCGCATGTCGCCCTGCCGGCGGTAGAGCTGCGCGCTCTCGCCGGTGACGTCGCGCAGGTGGGTGAGTACCGGTCCCGCCGTGGCCAGCAGGCGGTCCTCGCCGGCCGCGGCGGCAAGCTCTGCCAGCCGCGGACCGAGGATGAACCGGCCCTGCATGTCCCTCGCCACCATCCGGTGGTGTTCCAGTGCCACGGCCAGGCGATGTGCCGTGGGTCGTGCGAGCCCTGTCGCCGCGACCAGCCCGGCGAGGGTGGCCGGACCGGACTCCAGTGCGCTCAATACCAGAGCTGCCTTGTCGAGAACGCCGACGCCGCTAGAGTTGTCCATGCAACGATATTCACGTCTCACACTGTGAAACGCAAGTTCAATTTTCCGGAGAACCCGCCAGGCTAGAGGTGCGGGCCCGGAAACCACGGGTCAGAGCCCGTCCGTCCGGCACGTGGGGTACGGGCGCACGCGGCCTCGAAAAGATCTCTAGGAGCGTCGGCCGACCGGCCGACCGGAGGGAAAGCGATGGGTAGGACACTCGCGGAGAAGGTCTGGGACGACCATGTCGTCCGGCGCGCCGAGGGCGAGCCCGATCTCCTCTTCATCGATCTGCACCTGCTGCACGAGGTGACCAGCCCCCAGGCCTTCGAGGGCCTGCGCCAGAACGGTCGTCCGGTCCGCCGCCTCGACCTCACCATCGCCACCGAGGACCACAACACCCCCACCCTGGACATCGACAAGCCCATCGCGGACCCGGTCTCCCGGGCCCAGCTGGAGACGCTGCGCAAGAACTGCGCCGAGTTCGGCGTCCGGCTGCACCCGCTGGGCGACGTCGAGCAGGGCGTCGTCCACGTGGTGGGACCGCAGCTGGGACTGACCCAGCCGGGCACCACGGTGGTCTGCGGTGACTCCCACACCTCCACGCACGGCGCCTTCGGCGCCCTGGCCTTCGGCATCGGCACCAGCCAGGTCGAGCACGTGCTGGCCACCCAGACGCTGCCGCTGGCCCGCCCCAAGACCATGGCGATCACCGTCACCGGCGAGCTGGCCGAGGGCGTCACGGCCAAGGACCTGATCCTGGCGATCATCGCCCGGATCGGCACCGGCGGCGGCCAGGGCTACGTCCTGGAGTACCGCGGCGAGGCCGTCGAGAAGCTGTCGATGGAAGCCCGCATGACCGTCTGCAACATGTCGATCGAGGCCGGCGCCCGCGCGGGCATGATCGCCCCGGACCAGACCACCTTCGACTACCTCCAGGGCCGCGACCACGCCCCCGTGGGCGAGGACTGGGACGCGGCGGTCGCCTACTGGAAGACCCTGCGCACCGACGAGGACGCGGTCTTCGACGCCGAGGTCGTCATCGACGGCGCCGCGCTCTCCCCGTTCGTCACCTGGGGCACCAACCCGGGCCAGGGCGCGCCGCTGTCCGCCGCCGTCCCCGACCCGGCTTCGTACGAGGACGCTTCGGAGCGCCTGGCCGCCGAAAAGGCCCTGGAGTACATGGGGTTGACCGCCGGGCAGCCGCTGCGCGACATCAAGGTCGACACCGTCTTCGTAGGTTCCTGCACCAACGGCCGCATCGAGGACCTGCGCGCCGTCGCCGGTGTCATCGGGGGCCGCAAAGTCGCCGACGGCGTACGGATGCTGGTCGTCCCCGGCTCCGTCCGGGTGGCCCTGCAGGCCGTCGAGGAGGGCCTGGACAAGGTCTTCAAGGACGCCGGCGCCGAATGGCGGCACGCGGGCTGCTCCATGTGCCTGGGCATGAACCCGGACCAACTGGCCCCCGGTGAGCGTTCCGCGTCCACCTCCAACCGCAACTTCGAGGGCCGGCAGGGCAAGGGCGGCCGGACCCACCTGGTCTCCCCCCAGGTGGCCGCCGCCACCGCGGTCCTGGGCCACCTGGCCTCGCCCGCCGACCTGTCCGACGCCCCCACGCCCGCCGGAGTCTGAGAACCATGGAAGCTTTCACCACGCACACCGGCCGGGCCGTCCCGCTGCGCCGCAGCAACGTCGACACCGACCAGATCATCCCGGCCCACTGGCTGAAGAAGATCACCCGGGACGGGTTCGAGGACGGGCTCTTCGAGGCCTGGCGCAAGGACTCCGAGTTCGTGCTGAACCGCCCCGAGCGCCAGGGCGCCACCGTCCTGGTGGCCGGCCCCGACTTCGGCACCGGCTCCTCCCGCGAGCACGCCGTCTGGGCCCTGCAGAACTACGGCTTCAAGACCGTCATCTCCGCCCGGTTCGCCGATATCTTCCGCGGCAACTCGCTCAAGAACGGTCTGCTCACCGTCGTCCTGCCGCAGGAGACGGTGGAGCGCCTGTGGGAGCTGACCGAGGCCGACCCGACCGCCGAGGTCACCGTCGACCTGGTCGAGCGGAAGGTCACGGCAGCCGGAATCGAGGCGGAGTTCGAGCTGGACGAGAACGCCCGCTGGCGACTGCTGGAGGGACTGGACGACATCTCGCTCACCCTTCAGAACGAAGCCGACATCGCCGCTTACGAAAGCACCCGGCCGGCCTTCAAACCGCGCACGATTCAGGCCTGATCAGGGCTTATTCGCTACTGGACAACGACTGTGCCCCCCGTCTCCGGACGGGGGGCACAGTCGTATGTTGAGGCCCCGTGAGGCGACAACTCGCCCCAGATGGCACAATCTGTGCATGGAACGCGACACTCAACTCGAGCTCTACGAACTCGTCGCGGACCGGTTGAAAGAAGCACACACAAGGGTGCGCTCACTGCAAGTCCCGGAGGGCGTAAGGATGGCGCTGTCCCGGAAGCTGTTGGTCGCCACCGCCGCGGCGAAGCATGATCTCGCCGATGCGGCAAGGCGCCTGGACAGGTTGATGAAGGACCTCGACGAGGGTCGATTCCCTGAAGGCGACTGATGCGAAGGAACTCCGCAACGGTCCGCATCGTTGCGGCACTAGGGTGATTAGCCCGTTTCGTGTTTGATTTGCGGTATATATCCGCCTAACGTGCGAAAAAGCTTGAACACATTCGTTCTGGCAATGTCTCCGAAGGGGAAGACGTGAACAAGGCGCAGCTCGTAGAAGCGATTGCCGACAAGCTCGGCGGCCGCCAGCAGGCCGCGGACGCTGTCGACGCGGTGCTCGACGCGATGGTCCGCGCGGTCGTCGCGGGCGACCGGGTCTCGGTCACGGGCTTCGGCTCGTTCGAGAAGGTCGACCGCCCCGCCCGGTACGCCCGCAACCCGCAGACGGGTGAGCGCGTCCGGGTCAAGAAGACCTCGGTCCCCCGCTTCCGCGCCGGCCAGGGCTTCAAGGACCTGGTCAGCGGCACCAAGAAGCTCCCCAAGGGCGACGAGGTGGCCGTCAAGAAGGCCCCCAAGGGCAGCCTGATGGCCGCCGCCTCGGGCAGCCGTACGACGGTCAAGAAGGCCGCCGCCAAGAAGGCCACCACGGCCAAGAAGGCCGCTGCGAAGAAGGCCGCTCCGGCCAAGACCACCGCGGCCAAGAAGACCACGGCCACCGCCGCGAAGAAGACCACGGCGAAGAAGGCCACCGCCGTCAAGAAGACCACCGCGGCCACCAAGAAGACCACCGCCGCGGCGAAGAAGGCGGCCCCGGCGAAGACGGCGGCGAAGAAGACCACCGCCAAGAAGACCGCCCCCGCCAAGAAGGCCACCGCGAAGAAGGCGCCCGCCAAGAAGACCACGGCGCGCAAGACCACCGCGAAGAAGACGGCCGCCCGCAAGTAGGCCGACGGAATCCGAAGGTCGGGACGGAAGGCGCCGGGCCGGTGCCCCCTTGCCGGGGACACCGGCCCGCGGCGTGTCCGCGACGCCCGCGGCAGCCGTCGGGCCGGCCTTCCGACAGGTCAGAGGGTCTGCAGCGTGATCAGGGTGATCCGCAGCGCGGTCCCCGAACCCTCGGTCTCGATCCGCACCCGCTGGCCCGCGCGCAGCAGCCGCAGGCCCCCCGCGTCGAAGGCCGGTGCGTCGAAGGACACCGGGGTGCCGTCGTCCAGCAGCACGCTGCCGGTGCGGGTCTCGGGTTCGTACGTGTACGCGGTTGCCTGCATACCCGCACCTTATAGGCGCCGGCCGGCCCGTTCAGCGGTGTTCCGGCACCCGGACGGACCCGTACAGCTGGGCCGTACGGGCCCCCAGGCCCAGCGCCGCGGCCGCCTCCAGGTCCGTGCCGGTGTCCACGTCCCGCCGTACGCTCGGCACCCCGCTCAACCGGATTTCCACCGCTCCGGAAGCGGAATGCCGGGCCCGCGAAGGCCCTCCGAACGCGGGTGCCAATTCCACCCCCGGTGCCGCGGAAAGCAGGGTCGTACCGATTCCCGCCGCATCCGCCAGAAATGCCCGGGGAAATGCCCCGGCCGTTTCGAGCACGCGTTGCAATTCCGCCGGCCGCAGCGCCGGCAGGTCGGCGTTCATCGCCGCCACCGCGGCCCCCGGACGCCGGGCCCGGACCGCCCGCGCCCCGTGCGCCAGCGCGGCGTTCAGCCCCGCCGCCGGCAGGTCCGGCAGCACCCGCGCACCCAGCCCGGCCAGTTCCGCACCCGCCACCGGGTCGTCCGTGACGACCACCACATCCCGGACCGCGGCGCAGGCCAGCGCCCCCGCGACGGTGTCCAGCGCGAACGCCAGGGCCAGTGCGGGGCGGGCGGCACCGGCGGCCGCCGCCAGACGGCTCTTCGCCTCCGACAGCGGCTTCAACGGGACGACCAGCGTCCAGGCGGTGTTCGTGACGGCCCCCT
The DNA here is from genome assembly GCF_040684615.1 of Streptomyces sp. NPDC089919. Classification (NCBI taxonomy): domain Bacteria; kingdom Bacillati; phylum Actinomycetota; class Actinomycetes; order Kitasatosporales; family Streptomycetaceae; genus Streptomyces; species Streptomyces sp. NPDC089919. Next base: position 10,431 of record NZ_JBFBGK010000117.1, on the reverse strand, counting down.
CCCCGGAAAGCGTGCGCGTGCGCCCCATTGTCCCCCCGGTCCCGGCCGACAGGGGGTACCGTCCCGCGAGCGGGGCGTACGGTGTTCTCGACAGAGACCGGACCCGGGGCCACACTTGTCCGGCCCCCGGGTGCCCCGCGCCCCGCCCCGGTCCAAGAGGAAGGTGTCCGAGTGTCCCGCCGCAGAATCGGCTTCTGGTACCGCCTGGCGGCGGTCATCGCAAAACCGCCGCTGGTAGTGCTGTTCAAGCGGGACTGGCGGGGAATGGAACACATTCCGGCCGACGGCGGCTTTATCACCGCCGTCAATCACAACTCGTATCTGGACCCGCTGTCCTACGCGCACTTCCAGTACAACACCGGCCGGGTGCCCCGGCTGCTCGCCAAGGCCGCCCTGTTCAAGGCGCCTTTCGTGGGCATGATCCTGCGCGGCACCGGCCAGATCCCGGTCTACCGCGAGTCCACCAACGCCCTGGACGCATTCCGGGCCGCCGTGGACGCCATCGAGCGCGGGGAATGCGTCGCCTTTTACCCGGAGGGCACCCTCACCCGCGATCCCGACCAGTGGCCGATGGCCGGCAAGACCGGCGCCGCCCGGGTCGCCCTCATGACCAAGGCGCCCGTCATCCCGGTGGCCCAGTGGGGCGCCAACCTCGCGATGCCGCCGTACGCCCGGGAGAAGAAGCTCAGCCTCTTCCCCCGCAAGACCCTCCAGGTCCTGGCCGGCCCGCCGGTGGACCTCTCGGAGTTCTACGGCCGCGACGCCACGCCCGAAGTCCTCAAGGAAGCCACCGAGGTCATCATGGCGGCCATCACCGCCCTGCTGGAGGAGCTGCGCCAGCAGCCCGCCCCGGCCGAGCCGTACGACCACCGCAAGGCCCGGGCCGAGCAGCGGCGCAAGTCCACGGGGGAGGGCACCAAGTGAACCGTCCCGTCAAGGCCGCCGTCTTCGGCACCGGCTCCTGGGGCACCGCCTTCGGCATGATCCTCGCCGACGCCGGCTGCGAGGTCACCCTCTGGGGCCGCCGTCCCGAACTGGCCGAGGCCGTCAACGCCACCCGCACCAACCCCGACTACCTGCCGGGCGTCGAACTCCCCGCCAACCTGCGCGCCACCACCGACCCGGCCGAGGCCGCCCGCGGCGCCGACTTCACCGTCCTGGCCGTGCCCTCCCAGACGCTCCGCGGCAACCTCGCCGAATGGGCGCCGCTGCTGCCCGCCGACACCGTCCTCGTCTCCCTGATGAAGGGCATCGAACTCGGCACCGCCAAGCGGATGAGCGAGGTCGTCGAAGAGGTCGCCAAGGTGCCCGCCGAGCGCGTCGCCGTGGTCACCGGTCCCAACCTGGCCCGGGAGATCGCCGCCCGGCAGCCCGCCGCCTCCGTGGTCGCCTGCACCGACGAGGCCGTCGCCCGGCGGCTCCAGAGCGCCTGCATGACCCCGTACTTCCGGCCGTACACCAACACCGACGTGGTCGGCTGCGAACTGGGCGGCGCCGTCAAGAACGTCATCGGCCTGGCCGTCGGCATCGCGGACGGCATGGGACTGGGCGACAACGCCAAGGGCTCCCTCATCACCCGGGGCCTGGCCGAAACCACCCGGCTCGGCCTCGCGATGGGCGCCGACCCGCTCACCTTCTCCGGCCTGGCCGGCCTCGGCGACCTGGTCGCCACCTGCTCCTCGCCGCTCTCGCGCAACCACACCTTCGGCACCAACCTCGGCCGCGGGATGACGCTCGAGGAGACCATCGCGGTCACCAAGCAGACCGCGGAAGGCGTCAAGTCCTGCCAGTCGGTGGCCGATCTGGCCCGCCGCCACGGCGTCGACATGCCCATCACCGACACCGTCGTCGACATCGTCCACGAGGGCAAGCCGCCGCTGGTCGCACTGAAGGAACTCATGGGGCGCAGCGCCAAACCGGAACGCAGCTGACACCTTTCCGGACGCATGAGCGGGTACCCTCGTGGCGATATGAGCAGCGAGAACCTCCCCCAGACCCCTGAGCAGCAGGGCCGCAAGCCGCGGGTGGCCGTCGTCTTCGGCGGCCGCAGCTCGGAGCACGCCATCTCGGTCGTCACCGCGGGCGCGGTCCTGCGCTCGATCGACCGCAGCAAGTACGAAGTGCTGCCGATCGGCATCACGACGGACGGCCGCTGGGCCCTGACCGCGGACGAGCCCGAGCGGATGGCCATCGCCGACCGCCGGCTGCCCAACGTCTCCGAGCTCACCGACTCCGCCGACGGCGGCGTGGTGCTCTCCGTCGACCCCGCCAACCGCGAGGTCGTCTACACCGAGCCGGGCGCCGTCCCCAAGGCCCTGGGCGAGGTCGACGTCGTCTTCCCCATGCTGCACGGCCCCTACGGCGAGGACGGCACCCTCCAGGGCCTGCTGGAGCTCTCCGGCGTGCCCTACGTCGGCTCGGGCGTGCTCTCCTCGGCCGTCGGCCAGGACAAGGAGTACATGAAGCGCGTCTTCATCTCCTTCGGCCTCGAGGTCGGCCCGTACGAGGTCGTCCGCCCGCGCGAGTGGGAGCTCGACCCGGCCGCCGCCCGCAAGAAGATCGTGGACTTCGCCGGCGAGCACGGCTGGCCGCTCTTCGTGAAGCCCGCCCGCGGCGGCTCCTCGATGGGCATCACCAAGGTCGACGACCTCTCCGGGCTGGACGAGGCGGTCGCCGAGGCCCGCCGCCACGACCCCAAGATCCTCGTCGAGTCGCTGCTCACCGGCCGCGAGATCGAGTGCGGGGTGCTGGAGTTCGAGGACGGCCCGCGCGCCAGCGTGCCGGCCGAGATCCCGCCGGTCTCCAGCCACGACTTCTACGACTTCGAGGCGAAGTACATCGACTCCGCCTCCGGGATCGTGCCGGCCCCGCTCACCGACGCGCAGACCGCCGAGGTCCAGGCGCTGGCGGTCAAGGCGTTCGACGCGGCCTCCTGCGAGGGCCTGGTCCGCGCGGACTTCTTCCTCACCGACGAGGGCCGCTTCGTCATCAACGAGATCAACACCATGCCGGGGTTCACCCCGATCTCGATGTACCCGCGGATGTGGCAGGAGTCGGGCGTCTCGTACCCCGAGCTGGTCGACCTCCTGATCCAGGCGGCCCTGCGCCGCCCGACGGGCCTGCGCTAGCGGATCCGGGAGCCGGTCCCGCTCACACTGTGGGCGGGACCGTCTTCTTTACCGCGGCCACGATCGGGTCCAGTACGCCGACCTCGGTGGCGACCCCCTGCGCGACCACGACCTCGACGTAGGCCTCGCGGTAGGTGCTGGTGAACCGGACCCCGCCGGACCGGAGCTCCTCCGCCATCCAGCCCACGCCGTCCCACTCGGCCCCGAGGGCCATCGGATCATCCATCTTCGCGGGCCGGGGGACGCCGCAGCGCAGTACGATCGCTGCGCCGCCCCAGGCGGCCGTGAGGTCGGACGCGGGTTCGGGATCGATGCGGTCCCGGCCGGCCACCGTCTCGGGGAGCTCCCGGTGCAGCGCCGCACAGACCTTCGCCACGTCCGCCGCCGGCGCGGGCGGGGGAGTGACCGCCGCCCGCGCGTCGTCCGACGTGCACCCCGCGAGGGCGAGCACGGCGGCCAGCGAGGGGATCAGAAGGGGCCGGAGGCGGTTGGACGTCACCGGCCAAGACTAGACGGGGGCTACAGATGGACGACCGGGCAGGTCAGGGTGCGGGTGATCCCGTCCACCTGCTGGACCTTGGCGACCACCATGCGGCCCAGGTCGTCTACCGTGTCGGCTTGGGCCCGCACGATGACGTCGTAGGGACCGGTCACGTCCTCCGCCTGGATCACCCCCGGGATCTTCGCGATGGACTCGGCGACGAGCGACGCCTTGCCCACCTCGGTCTGGATGAGGATGTACGCCTGTACCACGGAACCTCCAGGGCGGCCACGAGGATGATCTCCCCTAACCTTCGGGTGGGGACGAGCCCGCCCCTGATTCGGCGGGGCCCCAGGGAAGAAGGGACGCCACGGTACCGCGTCGCCGCGTGCCGCGGGGAGACCCGAGGACCCGGCGCCGCGCTCGGCGGGGCGTACGGAGAACAGAAGTTGACGTATCTGTTGACGGTACCTACAGCAGTGACGGCTCGCGACCGCAAGCCCACTGGGCCAGAAGGAGCACAGCGATGAAGGGCACCGTGGGCGAGCTGGGGGAGTTCGGGCTCATCAGAGAGCTGACCTCGCGGCTGACCACCACCCCGGCGGTACGGCTCGGTCCCGGCGACGACGCCGCGGTCGTCACGGCCCCGGACCGGCGGGTCGTGGCCAGCACCGACATCCTGCTGGAGGGCAGGCACTTCCGCCGGGACTGGTCCACCGCCTACGACGTCGGCCGCAAGGCCGCCGCGCAGAACCTGGCCGACATCGCCGCCATGGGCGCCGTGCCGACCGCCCTCCTGCTGGGCCTGGTGGTCCCCGCGGAACTCCCGGTCACCTGGCCCACCGAGCTGATGGACGGGCTGCGCGACGAGTGCCAGGTCGCGGGCGCCGCCGTGGTCGGCGGGGACGTGGTGCGCGGCGACACCATCACCGTCGCCATCACCGCCCTCGGCGACCTGCGCAACCACGAACCGGTCACCCGGGCCGGCGCCCAGCCCGGCGACGTGGTCGCCGTCACCGGCTGGCTCGGCTGGTCCGCCGCCGGCTTCGCGGTCCTCTCCCGCGGCTTCCGCTCCCCGCGGGCCTTCGTCGAGGCGCACCGGCGCCCGGAGCCGCCGTACCACGCCGGCCCCGCCGCCGCCGGCCTCGGCGCCACCGCCATGACGGACGTCAGCGACGGCCTGGTCGCCGACCTCGGCCACATCGCCGAGGCCAGCAAGGTCCGCATCGACCTGCACTCGGCCGCCATCGACATCCCCACGCAGATGAACGACATCGGTCAGGCCGTCGGCGTCGACCCGCTCCAGTGGGTGCTCAGCGGCGGCGAGGACCACGCCATCGTCGCCACCTTCCCGCCGGACGTGAAGCTGCCGGCCCGCTGGAAGGTCATCGGCGAGGTCCTGAACCCCTCCGCGCAGCCCCAGGTGACCGTGGACGGCGCCCCCTGGACCAGCACCGGCGGCTGGGACCACTTCGGCGGCGAGATCGAGGACGCCGTATGAGCCCGGCCCCGCCGCGCTGCCTGACCGTCGCCGGATCCGACTCCGGCGGCGGCGCGGGCATCCAGGCCGACCTCAAGACCATGCTCGCCCTCGGCGTGCACGGCATGAGCGTCGTCACGGCCGTCACCGCCCAGAACTCCCGCGGCGTGCACGGCGCCTGGGAACTGCCCGCGGAGGCCGTCACGGCCCAGTACCGGGCCGTGGTGGACGACATCGGGGTCCAGGCGGTCAAGACCGGCATGCTGGCCTCGGCCGAGCTGGTGGAGACCGTCGCGGGCCTGCTGGCCGGGACCGACGCGCCCGCCGTGGTCGACCCGGTCGGCGTCTCCAAGCACGGCGACGCCCTGCTCGCCGCCTCCGCCCTGGACGCCGTACGCCACCTCCTGCTGCCCGCGGCCACCGTCGCCACGCCCAACCTGGACGAGGTGGCCCAACTCACAGGAGTCCGGGTCGAGGCCGAGACGGACCTGCGCCGGGCCGCCGAGGCCGTACTGGCCTTCGGACCCCGCTGGGCCCTCATCAAGGGCGGCCACCTCGCCGCCGGCCACGAGGCCGTGGACCTGCTCACCGACGGCACCACCGAACTCTGGCTGCGCGCCCCCCGCCACTCCAACCGGCACACCCACGGCACCGGCTGCACCCTCGCCAGCGCCATCGCCGCGGGACTGGCCCGCGGACTGGACGTACCCGCCGCCGTCACGGCCGCCAAGGAGTACGTCACCGGGGCGATCGCCGCCGGCTTCACGCTGGGCACCGGCATCGGCCCGGTGGACCACGCCTGGCGGCAGCGCGCCTGACCGCCCGCCGCACGCACGAAAGGCCCGGACCCCCAAGGGATCCGGGCCTTCGCACGCGTCCGGGAAAGTCAAAAGCCGGCCCACCGAGGTGGACCGGCTTTCAAGGCAACCGGAAAGGGCTGCGCTACGACGGGAAGCGTCAGCGCGAGACCTTGCCGGCCTTGATGCACGAGGTGCAGGCGTTGAGGCGCTTCGGCGTCCCACTCACGACGGCACGCACACGCTGGATGTTCGGGTTCCAGCGACGGGGCGTACGACGGTGCGAGTGCGAGATGTTGTTGCCGAAGCCCGGCCCCTTGCCGCAAACGTCGCAGTTGGCAGCCACAGGTCACTCCAAAGACTTCAGATGCACTTACAGTGAAATCCGGCGCACCGGATCAGAGATCTGAAGTGGTTTGCCGGGGGAATGGCCCGACTTTCGTCGGGCAACCGGAGCAGCATACAACGGCTGCTCCCGTACAAGAAAACTACCACGGCTCCCGGACCCTCCGCCCCGGACGGACCCCGGTCCGCCCCGCCCCCTTCGTTACCCTGCGGAGCAGACCCGTCCGTCCAAGGAGGAGACCCCGGTGGCTCACGTGCCGCACACCCTCGACGCCGATGCGGTGCGCACCTGGAGCTCCCTGGCGCTGGCCGCCCTGGACCGCGCCCGCGAGGACATCGACGCGATCAACGTCTACCCGGTCGCGGACGGGGACACCGGCACCAACCTCTACCTGACCGCCGAAGCCGCCGCCGCGGCCCTCGACGAGGTCTTCACCGCCCCCGCGCCCTCGCTCGCCGAAGCCGTCCGCGGGTACGCGCACGGCGCCCTCATAGGCGCCCGCGGGAACTCCGGCACGATCCTGGCGCAGCTGCTGCGCGGCATGGCCGAGGTACTGGCCGAGGAGAGCGGCACCGGCGCCGGCGACGCGGGTGCCGGCTCCGGGCGGCCGCTGGCCGAGGCCCTGGCCCGGGCCGCCGCCTCCGCCTACCAGGCCGTCGCCCACCCCGTCGAAGGCACCATGCTCACCGTGGCCGGCGCCGCCGCCCGGGCCGCCGCCACCGCCGGCGAGGACGCCGCCGACGTCGCCAGGGCCGCCTACGACGGCGCCCGGGCCGCCCTGGAGCAGACCCCCGGCCAGCTCGGCGCCCTCGGCCGGGCCGGCGTGGTCGACGCCGGGGGCTGCGGCGTGGTCGCCGTCCTCGGCGCCCTGTGGCAGGCCCTCTCCGGCGAGGAGCTGGCCCCCGAACCGGTGCGCGGCCCCGCCGTCCCCGTCCCGTACGAGCCCGAACCCTGCGCCGCGGGGACCGGCGAGGGTCCCGCGTACGAGGTCATCTACCTGCTCGAGGCACCCGACACCGCGCTCCCCCCGCTGCGCGGCCGGCTGGACGCCCTCGGCGACTCGCTCGTGGTCGTCGGCGGCGACGGGCTCTGGAACGTCCACGTCCACGTCGACGACCCCGGCGCCGCGGTCGAGGCCGGCATCGACGCCGGCCGGCCCTACCGGATCCGCATCACGCACTTCGCCGACCAGCGCCGCCGGGCCCGTGGCGAGCGGGTGCAGCGCGCCGTGGTCGCCGTCGTGCCGGGGGAGGGGCTGGCCGGCCTCTGCGAGGAGGCCGGGGCCACCAGCGTGCTCGCCCGGCCCGGGGAGCCGCCCGCGGTCGGCGCGCTGCTCGACGCCGTCCACCGGGCGCACGCCCGCGAGGTCGTCCTGCTGCCCGGCGACGCGGCCTGGCGGCACACCGCCGCCGCGGCCGCCGAACAGGCCCGCGCCGAGGGCGTCCGGGTCGCCGTGATCCCCACCCGCTCCGCCGTCCAGTCACTCGCCGCACTCGCCGTGCACGACCCCGAGGGCAGCTTCGACGAGGACGTCGTCGCCATGACCGCGGCCGCCGGCGCCACCCGCTACGGCGAACTGGCCGTGGCCGAGCGCCGCTCCTTCACCTCCGCCGGCATCTGCCAGGCCGGGGACGTGCTGGGCCTGATCGACGGGGACGTGGCCGTGATCGGCGCCGGCCTCTCCGACACCGCCGAGGCGGTGCTCGCCCGGATGCTCGGCTCCGGCGGCGAGCTGGTCACCCTGGTGCTCGGCCCCGAGGTGCCCGACGCCCTCGCCGACCGCCTCGAGGCGTACGTACGCGAACACCACCTGGCCGTGGACACCGTGACCTACCACGGCGGCCGGCACTGCGCGCCCCTGCTGATCGGCGTCGAGTAACGGGCTTGTCGGCGGCATGGTGTGGAATGGAACACGTGCCCGCGCTCGACGAACCCCTGAAGAACTCGCTCGGCTCCGCCACCGCCAAGGTGCTCGCCGAGAACCTCGCCCTGCACACGGTCGGCGACCTGCTCCACCACTACCCGCGCCGGTACGCCGAGCGCGGGGAGCTGACCCCGCTCGCCGAGCTCGGCGACCAGCTCGACGAACACGTCACGGTGGTCGCCCAGGTCGCCGACGCCCGGGTGCTGACCTTCAACGGCGGCCGCGGCAGACGCCTGGAAGTCACCATCACCGACGGGTACGGCCGGCTCCAGCTGGTCTTCTTCGGCTCCGGTGTGCACAAGCCCCACAAGGACCTGCTGCCCGGCAGCCGCGCGATGTTCGCCGGCAAGGTCGGCATGTTCAACCGCAAGCTCCAGCTCTCCCACCCGGCGTACGAACTCCTCGGCGCGGACGCGGGCGCCTCGGCGGTGGATGCCTTCGCCCACCAGCTGATCCCGATCTACCCGGCCTGCGCCAAGCTGGAGAGCTGGAAGATCGCCAAGGCCGTGGACGCCGTGCTCCCCAGCGCCCAGGAGGCCGCGGACCCGCTCCCGGAGGCACTGCGGGCCGGCCGGGGCATGCTCACCCTCCCCGAGGCCCTGCTCAAGATCCACCGGCCGCGCACCAAGGCCGACATCGAGGAGGCCCGCGAGCGCCTGAAGTGGGACGAGGCCTTCGTCCTCCAGGTCGCCCTGGCCCGCCGCCGGCACGCCGACACCCAGCTCCCCGCCGTCGCCCGCCGCCCCGCCGACTCCGGCCTCCTGACCGCCTTCGACGCCAAGCTCCCCTTCACCCTCACCGAAGGCCAGCAGCAGGTCTCCCGCGAGATCTTCGCCGACCTCGCCACCTCCCACCCGATGCACCGCCTCCTCCAGGGCGAGGTCGGTTCGGGCAAGACGCTGGTGGCGTTGCGGGCCATGCTGGCCGTGGTGGACTCCGGGGGGCAGGCGGCGATGCTGGCGCCCACCGAGGTGCTGGCGCAGCAGCACCACCGGTCGGTCACCGAGATGATGGGGGAGCTCGCCGAGGGGGGCATGCTCGGGGGAAGTGAGCACGCCACCAAGGTCGTGCTGCTCACCGGGTCGATGGGGACGGCCGCCCGGCGGCAGGCACTGCTGGACCTGGTCACCGGCGAGGCCGGGATCGTCATCGGCACGCACGCGCTCATCGAGGACAAGGTGCAGTTCCACGACCTCGGCCTGGTCGTGGTCGACGAACAGCACCGCTTCGGCGTGGAGCAGCGCGACGCCCTGCGCGGCAAGGGCAAGCAGCCCCCGCACCTCCTGGTCATGACCGCCACCCCCATCCCGCGCACCGTCGCGATGACGGTCTTCGGCGACCTGGAGACCTCCGTCCTGGACCAACTCCCCGCCGGCCGCTCCCCGATCGCCACCCACGTGGTGCCCGCCAAGGACAAGCCGCACTTCCTCGCCCGCACCTGGGAGCGGGTCCGGGAGGAGGTCGAGGGCGGCCACCAGGCCTATGTCGTCTGCCCCCGCATCGGGGACGGCGAGGACGACGCCAAGAAGCCCGCCGCCGAGGACGAGGCGGAGAAGCGGCCCCCGCTCGCCGTGGTCGACATCGCCGAGCAGCTGCGCACCGGCCCGCTCGCCGGACTCGCCGTCGAGGTGCTGCACGGCCGGATGGACCCGGCCGACAAGGACGACGTCATGCGCCGCTTCGCCGCCGGCCAGGTGCAGGTCCTCGTCGCCACCACCGTCATCGAGGTCGGGGTCAACGTCCCCAACTCCACCGTGATGGTGATCATGGACGCGGACCGCTTCGGCGTCTCCCAGCTGCACCAGCTCCGCGGCCGGGTCGGCCGCGGCTCGGCCCCCGGGCTGTGCCTGCTGGTCAGCGAGATGCCCGAGGCCAGCCCCGCCCGGGCCCGGCTGGCCGCGGTGGCGGCCACCCTCGACGGCTTCGAGCTGTCCCGGATCGACCTGGAGCAGCGCCGCGAGGGCGATGTGCTGGGCCAGGCCCAGTCCGGCGTCCGCTCCTCGCTGCGGGTGCTGTCCGTCCTCGAGGACGAGGAGGTCATCGCCCAGGCCCGGGAGGAGGCCGCCGCGGTGGTGGCGGCCGATCCGGAGCTGGCCGGCCTGCCCGCGCTGCGCACGGCCCTGGACGCCTTGGTCGACGCCGAGCGGGAGCGGTACTTGGAGAAGGGCTGAGCCAGGGGCCGTCTCTTTCGGATCTTGCCGGTTAAGCCCGCGTCGTCTGGCGCCGTGCATCGCAAGGCGGAGGGTCGCCCGATTACTGGACGTACTTGGGCGGG
>NZ_JBFBGK010000116.1:0-25531 GCF_040684615.1 Streptomyces sp. NPDC089919 | reverse complement strand
GGCGTACTACCTGATCGCGCCGTCGGAGTGCTCCTCGAACCTGGCCCGCTTCGACGCCATGCGCTACGGCCTGCGGGTCGGCGACGACGGCACGAAGTCGGCCGAGGACGTCACCGCCCTGACCCGCGAGGCCGGTTTCGGCCCCGAGGTCAAGCGCCGCATCATCCTGGGCACGTACGCGCTGAGCTCCGGCTACTACGACGCGTACTACGGCTCCGCCCAGAAGGTCCGCACCCTCATCTCGCAGGACTTCGACAAGGCCTTCGAGCAGGTCGACGTGATCGTCTCCCCGACGACCCCGACCACCGCCTTCGCGATCGGCGAGCGCGCCGACGACCCGATGGCGATGTACCTGGCGGACCTGTGCACCATCCCGACCAACCTGGCCGGCAACTCCGCCATGTCGCTGCCCTGCGGCCTGGCGCCGGAGGACGGCCTGCCGGTCGGTCTGCAGATCATCGCCCCCGCCATGAAGGACGACCGCCTCTACAAGGTGGGCGCCGCCGTCGAGGCCGCCTTCGTCGCGCGCTGGGGTCACCCGCTGCTGGAGGAGGCACCGTCGCTGTGAGCAATGCACTGACCAAGGCCAAGGGCTTCAAGAAGTCCAAGTCCGGTACGTACCTGTCCATCGGCACCACCGCCTTCGGCGCGCTGAGCGTGGTCAAGCAGGCCAAGAAGGCCCGCTCGGAGCACGACACGCTGAAGCTGGTCGACGCTGTGGTGTCCGCCGCCGCCATCGTGACCGGCCTCGCGATCCTGTACCGCGAGCTGAAGCGCCTCGGCGACGACGACGTCCTGCTGGGCTGAGAGGGAAAGTTTCATCGTGACCGTCACCGAACTCCTTTCGTACGACGCCGCGCTGGCGTCGTACGACCCCGTCATGGGCCTGGAGGTCCATGTCGAGCTCGGCACCCGCACCAAGATGTTCTGCGGCTGCTCCACCGAGCTGGGCGCCGAGCCCAACTCGCAGACCTGCCCGACCTGTCTGGGTCTGCCGGGCGCCCTGCCGGTCGTGAACGCGATCGGCATCGAGTCGGCGATCAAGATCGGTCTCGCGCTGAACTGCGAGATCGCGCAGTGGTGCCGCTTCGCCCGGAAGAACTACTTCTATCCGGACATGCCGAAGAACTTCCAGACCTCGCAGTACGACGAGCCGATCGCCTTCAACGGCTACCTGGACGTCCAGCTCGAGGACGGCGAGGTCTTCCGCGTGGAGATCGAGCGCGCCCACATGGAGGAGGACACCGGCAAGTCCACGCACGTGGGCGGTGCCACCGGTCGCATCCACGGCGCCTCGCACTCCCTCCTGGACTACAACCGGGCCGGCATCCCGCTGATCGAGATCGTCACCAAGCCGATCGAGGGCGCCGGCGAGCGGGCCCCCGAGGTGGCCAAGGCGTACGTGGCCGAGCTGCGCGAGGTCATCAAGGCGCTGGGCGTCTCCGAGGCCCGGATGGACAAGGGCCAGATGCGCTGCGACGTGAACCTGTCGCTGCGCCCGCACGGCGTCGAGAAGTTCGGCACCCGCTCGGAGACGAAGAACGTCAACTCACTGCGTTCGGTGGAGCGGGCCGCCCGCTTCGAGATCCAGCGGCACGCCGCCGTCCTGCAGTCCGGCGGCTCGATCGTGCAGGAGACCCGTCACTTCCACGAGGACGACGGCTCCACCACCTCGGGGCGCATCAAGGACAACGCCGAGGACTACCGGTACTTCCCGGAGCCGGACCTGGTCCCGGTCGCCCCGGCCCGTGAGTGGGTCGAGGAGCTGCGCGCCGGTCTGCCGGAGATGCCGCGGGTGCGCCGCAACCGGCTCGTGCAGGAGTGGGGCATCAGCGAGTTCGACATGCAGTCGATCCTCAACGCCGGTGCCGTGGACTCGATCGTCGCCACCATCGAGGCCGGTGCGGACTCCGTCGCCGCCCGCAAGTGGTGGATGGGCGAGCTGGCCCGCAACGCCAACGAGCAGGGCGTGGTCGTCGACGAGCTGCCCATCACCCCGGCCCAGGTGGCCCGGGTGGCGGCGCTGGTCGCCGCCGGTGACCTGAACGACAAGCTGGCCCGCCAGGTCCTCGAAGGCGTCCTCGCCGGCGAGGGCGGCCCGGACGAGGTCGTCGAGAAGCGCGGCCTGAAGGTCGTCTCGGACGAGGGCGCGCTCGGCGCGGCCGTGGACGAGGCCATCGCGGGCAACGCCGGCATCGCGGACAAGATCCGCGGCGGCAAGGTCCAGGCGGTCGGCGCCCTGGTCGGCGCGGTCATGAAGACCACCCGCGGCCAGGCCGACGCCGCCCGCGTCAAGGAGCTCATCCTGGAGAAGCTGGGCGTCACCGACGCCTGAGCGACCCCGGCAGCGGCCCGCTGACGCCGAACGCCCCTCTCCCCGCCCCGGGGAGAGGGGCGTTCGCGGTTTCCCGCCCGGTCGGGGTCCGGCGTCACCGTGGGCGCTCCGGCTCGTTACTGGTGCATGAACCCCGGGCGGCGGACCGGGGCGGAACGGCTCCGCCGGTCATCGCCGTCCGCGTCCCCGCGGTCCCGGACCCGCCAGCGATGCGACGACGATCAGGAAGGCGCCACGCGTGCTGCAGTTGCCCGTCGAGGACATGCGGACGGCCCCCGGACACGCCCTGGAGTGGACGGTCTCGGCCGCGGGCGCCGCCGGGCTCCCCGACGACCCCGGACGCCCGGCCCCCCTCGCCTCGTACAACCAGCAGGACCACTTCTCCGTCGCCCGCAACCTCCGTGCGGCGGAAGTCGGTTACTCCTCCTTCATCGGCGGGTCCTTCGAGATCGAGGGTCCCCTGGACCGGGGCGCGCTGGAGGCCGCCCTGCTGCACCTGGTCCGCCGTCACGAGGTGCTGCGCTGCGTCTTCAGGGAGGCCGGGGACGCGCTCGCCGTGGAGGTCGTGCCCCCGCAGGACGTGAAGCTGGAGTGCGTGGACGCCGGGCGGATCGATTCCGCGGACGGGGCCCGCGCGTACGTACGACGCTTCCTGGGGGGCACCGACACCCTGCGCGGGCCCTGGATCGTCATGGGCGCGATGGTCCGCGAGGAGTCCACCACCGTCTACCTCGCCTGCGACCACCTGCTGACCGACGGGGTCTCGACCCCCGTCGCCTGCCGCGACGTCGCCGAGGCCTACGCGGCGTACGCCGCGGGCCGGGAGCCGGTGCTCCCCGAGGCGGGCGGCTTCCTCGACCACGCGCGCGCCGAGCGGCGGCGGGGCGCGGCGACCGGCCCGGACCACCCGCTGCTGGATCATTGGAAGGGCTTCGCCGCGCGCAACGACGGACGGCTCTTCCCGACCTTCCCGCTGGACCTGGGCATCGAGCCGGGGGTCCTGTACCGCGCCGCCAACGAGGCCGACACGTTGCTGCCGGCCGACCGCCTCGACGCCTTCGAGGCCCGCTGCCGGGCGCTGGGCGGCCGGGCCGCGAGCGGCGTGCTGGCCGCCTTCGGCGCCTGCGTCGGACGGGCGGGCGGTACGGACGTCTACCGCGCCGTGCTGCCGGTGAACACCCGCGGCCGGGGGCCCCGGGAGCACGGCATGGGCTGGTTCGTGAACACCCTGCCGGTCGAGTTCCCGGTCTCGCCCGACCTGGACTTCGCCGCGGTGCTGGCGGGCGCGCACGGCGCCCTGGACGCGATGCGCCCGTACCTCGACGCCCCCTTCGTCCGGGTCTTCGACCTGCTCACGGAGGGTCAGGAGGGGCCGCAGGTATGGCCGTTGGCGGTGAGCTTCTTCTCCTACCTGGACTACCGGCGGACCCCGGGAGCGGACCGCCAGCTGGCGCGGCAGGCCCGCACGTACGTCTCCACCTCGCACAGCAACGGCATCTTCTTCTGGTTCCACCGCAACGACACCGGGCTGCACCTGCAGTCCATCTTCGTGGACACCCCCCGGGCCCGCGCCACCAAGGCGGCCCTCGTCGGCACCCTGGTCCGGACGATGGAGCAGGTCGCCCGCACCGGGCAGTTCCCGACCGCCTGAAAGGACACCGAGCGGTGCTGCAACTCCCCGGCCCGGAACTGGTCATCGCACCCGGGCGGGCCGTCGAATGGCGCGTCCACACCGTCACGGGCGGCACCCCGGCGCCCGGCCGGACGCCCTCCCACAACCAGGAGTACCACTTCGTCGCCTGCGCGCCGCCCCCGGGCCAGGCCGAGGACCCCGACGGGCGGCCCGGTCCGCGCACCGACTCCTTCGCCGTCACCTTCGAGATCGACGGCCGGCTGGACGAGCCGGCGCTGGAGGCCGCGCTGCTCCACTGCGTGCGCCGGCACGAGGTGCTGCGCTGCGACTTCCGGCCCTCGGCGGCCGGCGGGCTCGACATCGAGGTCGCCGAGCCGGCGGACGTCAAACTGGAGCGGATCGACCGGGGCACCACGGCCTCGACGGCCGAGGCCCGCGCCTACGCAGAGCGTTTCCTGCGCAGCACGGACACCCGCCGGGGGCCCTGGTTCGTGATGGGGGCGACGGTCCGCCGGGACTCGGCCACGGTCCACCTCGTCTGCGACCACCTCGTCACCGACGGCACGTCCCTGATGGTCCTCGTCCATGACGTCGCCACCGCCTACGAGGCCTTCGCGGCCGGCCGGCAGCCGCAACTGCCCCTGCCGGGCGGCTTCCTCGACCACGGGCGCGCGGAGCGGGAGCGCGCCGCGGCGGCCCGTCCGGACGACGCCGCGCTGGCCCCCTGGCGCGGCTTCATCGCCCGCAACGGCGGGCCGTTCCCGAAGTTCCCCCTGGACCTCGGGATCGAACCCGGCGCCGGGGCCCCCGCGGTCAACTCCACCGACCCGCTGCTGGACCGCGCCGGGGCCGCGGCCCTGGAGGCCCGGCTGCGGACCCTGGGCGCGGGCGTGCCCGCCGGGGTCCTCGCCGCCCTCGGCGTCAGCCTGCGCGCGGAGGGCGGCCCGGACGTGCACCGCGCGCTGGTGCCGGTGAGCACCCGCGGCCGGGGCCGGCACGCCCACGGCGCGGGCTGGTTCGTCAACCTGGTCCCCGTCGAGTTCCCGGTGCCGGAGGGGGCCGAGCTGGCACCGACCGTGGCCGGGGTCCGGGACGCCTCGACGCGGATGGTCCGGGCCGGCCGGATCCCCTTCGTGGTGATGCTGCGGCTGCTCGCCCCCGAGCACTACGCCCGGCCGTGGCCGCACGCGGTGAACTTCTCCTCGTACATGGACTACCGGGCCGTCCCCGGCGCCGCCCGGCACGCCGCCCGCCGGGTGGCCGGGTACACCTCGGTCCCCGCGACGAACGGCATGTTCCTGTGGGTGTTCCGCAGTGACGCCGGGATCCACCTGAACTGCGTGCACGTGGACACCCGCGAGGCGCGCCGGGTCAAGGCCGCCCTGATCGGCACGCTCTCCCGGACGCTGGAGAACATGGCACGCCACGGCACCTTCTGACTGGCCGTCAGCTGTCGCGGGGCGGGCGGGAGTCAGGCGCCGACGGTGCCGTCCACGCCCTCGCGGAGGAGGTCGGCGTGGCCGTTGTGCCGGGCGTACTCGTGGATCAGGTGCAGCATCACCAGCCGCAGCGAGACGTCCTCCTCCCACCTCTTGTTGTACCCGGTCACGTCCAGGGACTCGGCCGCCGCCTCGATCGCGCGGGAGTGCCCGACCTCCTCCTCCCAGGCGGCGAAGGCCTCGGCGCCGGTGGCGCCCGTGGTGTCGTACGCGGCCTGGAAGTCCCCCTCGGGGGACCAGCGCAGCGGGATGTCCTCGGCGTTCATGGTCCGCCGGAACCAGGTGCGTTCGACCTCGGCCATGTGCCGGACCAGGCCCAGTAGTGAGAGCGTCGAGGGCGGCATCGAGCGGCGGGCCAGCTCCTCGTCGGTCAGCCCCTCGCACTTCATGGCGAGGGTGGCGCGGTGGAAGTCGAGGAAGGTGCGCAGGGTCTCGCGCTCCGATCCCCTCAGGGGCGGTCCGATGCGTTCGATGGTCATGGTCTGCACCCTAGGGCCTGCGCCCCGGAGGTGGGCGGTCCGGCCCCAGCAGGCCGCTCAGGGGCGGGAGTTGAACTCCCAGGTCGTGGTCAGGCGGCTGAAGCCCAGCCGCTCCAGGATCGGCCGGCTCATGGGGGAGGCGTCCACCTGGAGGTAGGGGATGCCGCGCTCGGCCGCGATCGCGGCACGGTAGGCCACCAGCGCGCGGTAGACGCCCTTGCCGCGCCAGCCCTCGACCGTGCCGCCGCCCCACAGGCCCGCGAAGGAGGCCCCCGGCAGCATCTCCAGGCGGGCCGCGCTCACCGGGACCTCGCCGTCGGGGGTCTCGGCCAGCGCGACCACCGCCGCGACGGTCTCCGGCCGCTTCTCGATCTGCTCCAGCAGCTGGAAGCGGAGGTCCGGGCGGGGCACCCCGAAGGCCAGGTCGTGCACCTGCGACATCAGGTCGACCCCGGCCTCGTCGGTCACCGCGGCCAGCCGCAGGCCGGGCGCCAGGGCCGGCTCCTGGGGCAGCGAGGCGACCGGCGCGACCATCACGGCCTCCGCCTCGCCCTGCTCCAAGCCGGCCGCGCGGAGCCGGTCAGCGAGGTCGGCCGGGCCGTCGTGGGCGTAGAGCTTCCACTCCCAGGCCCGGCCGGCGCCGCCGTCCAGGGCGGCGAAGTGCGCCACCTGCTCGGCGATCGCGGCGTCCGCGGTGTCCTCGTCCAGCCCGGACCAGAGCACGCCGTTCCATCCCAGCGGGCCGGCGGTCTGCCGGACCACCGCCCCCACCCGCTCCACCCGCGCCCCGGGCCCGTCCGGCACGGCCCCCCGTCGCATCTCGCGGTCGTACCGCGCCAGCACATCCTGATGATCTTCATTCGCAGCCATGCCCACACCTCAACACCACCCCCACCCCCCGGCAACCGGTTTACCCACCCGCAACCGGCCCGGCGGCCTACCCTCCGGTACATGACCAGCGACGACACGGACCCGCCCGCCGACGTGTACGTGGGCAACGCCGGCCGGGACGCCCCGCTCGACCGGGGCTGGCTGCTCGGCCACTTCAAGGACCCCGGCGACCCCCGGCGCAGCGAGGACGTGGAGATCAAGTGGGGCGTCCACCCGCGCGGGGAGCGGCGGGCCCGGTGGGTGCGCGGCGAACACCGCACCGCCCTCCAGGTGCTCGTCAGCGGGCGGTTCCGGCTGGAGTTCCCCGGCCGCAGCGTGGTCCTCGCCGAGCAGGGCGACTACGTCGTGTGGGGCAAGGGGGTGGACCACTCCTGGGAGGCGGAGGAGGACTCGGTGGTGCTCACCGTCCGGTGGCCGTCCGTGGCCGGGTACCAGGTGCCGGACGGAGCTTGACGGGGTCCTTATTTCTTAGGTAAGCCTTACCTGCCCGTTCGTAGTGCAGGGAGTCGCCCGTGTCCGCCGTACCCACCACCGCCCCGTCCGTGCCGGTCCTCCGGCCGGTGCGGATGTACGACTCCTGGTGGACCGTGGCCGCCGCAGCGCTCACGGCGCTGGTGCTGCTCGTCGGGGGGCTGTGGTTCTCCGTGCACGTCCGGACCGACCCGGTCCTGCACGAGACGGCACTCTTCGTGCACCTGGCCTCGCTTGCCCTCGGCTTCGGCGCCGTGCTCGCCGCCGACTGGTTCGGCGCCCTCTGGCTGCTGGGCCGCGCCTCCCTCGGCGAGGCCCTGGCCGTCACCTCCCGACTGCACACCCCGATCTGGGCGGGCCTGGGCGGCCTGGTGGCCAGCGGGCTGATGCTGCACCCCGACCTGAGCTCGCCGCTGACCCGGACCAAGCTGGTCCTCGTCGCCCTGCTCACCGTCAACGGCCTCCAGGCGGGCCTGCTCACCCGCCGCCTCAACGCCCCCCAGGCCCCCGGCCCCCGGACCCTCGCCTGGGCCGGCGGCACCGCCCTCCTCTCCCAGCTGTGCTGGTGGGGCGCGGTCGTGGTGGGCTTCCTCAACACCCGCAACTGACCCGTCCCCGGCCGACCTCCGGCACCCGCCCGCACGGGCCCCTCGGCCCGGTCGCCTCGTACGAAAGTCCCAGCCCGGCCCCGCCCCCTGTGACGATGCGCACGAAACGGACCAACGATCACGAAGAGCTGCCATCGTGACGGAGTATGGCGGTAATGGGGCATTCGCGCCGGGACCCCCCGGGCCCGTCCGTCCCCGCCGGTCCTTCGCTTCGTTGTTCTTTGCGCACGGGCTTCTCCCGTAAAGATCCGATCCACCAGGGAGCAGCCCGTTGGCAGCAATCGCCCGGTGGTGCCTGCGGCACCGCCTCGTCGTCGTCCTGCTCTGGCTCCTCGCGCTCGGCGGCACCGCGACCGCCGCCACCCTCGCCGGCTCCGCCTACTCCAACGACTACGCGGTCCCGGGCACCGAGTCCGGCCGGGCCGACGCCCTCCTGCGCGAGGGCTTCCACGGCCAGGGCGGCGACACCGACACCGTCGTCTGGCACACCACCGGCCCCGCCGGCACCCGCGCCCCCGCCGTCGAGCAGCGCATGAGCCAGACCCTCGACGAGATCGCCGCGCTGCCCGGGGTCGCCGCCGTGACCAGCCCGTACGTCCGCGAGGGCATCGCCCAGATCAGCGCGGACGGCCGCACGGCCTACGCCGTGGTCACCTTCGACCGGCCCGCCGACTCCGTACCCAAGGCCCAGGCCCAGGCCGTGGTCGACACCGCCAAGGGCGCCGCCGGCGACGGGCTCCAGGTCGAGCTCGGCGGCCGGGCCGTCCAGCTCACCGAGGCCCCCGGCGCCCACTTCGCGGAGGTCATCGGCGTGGTCGTGGCCGGCGTGGTGCTCTTCCTCGCCTTCGGCTCGCTGGCCGCCAGCCTGCTGCCGCTGGCCACCGCCCTGGTCAGCGTGGGCACCGCGTACGCCGGCATCACCCTGCTCGGCCACGTCATGGGCGTCGCCGACTTCGCGCCCATGCTCGGCACCCTCATCGGCCTCGGCGTCGGCATCGACTACGCGCTCTTCATCGTCACCCGGCACCGCAAGGGCCTCAAACGCGGCCTGACCGTCGAGGAGGCCGCCCGCAGCGCGGTCGCCACCACCGGCCGGGCCGTGGTCTTCGCCGGCGCGACCGTCTGCATCGCCCTGCTCGGCATGCTGGTGCTGCGGCTGGACTTCCTCAACGGCGTGGCGCTGGCCGCCTCCCTCACCGTGGTCCTCACCGTCGCCGCCTCGGTGACCCTGCTGCCGGCCCTCCTCTCGTACATCGGGCCGCGCGCCCTCTCCCGCCGCGAGCGCCGCACCCTCGCCGAGGAAGGGCCCCGGCCGGAGACCCCCACCGGCTTCGCGGCCCGCTGGTCGGCCTTCGTCGAACGGCACCCCAAGCTGCTCGGCACCGTCGCCGCGCTGATCATGGCGGTCCTCGCGCTGCCCGCCCTCTCCCTCCACCTCGGCACCTCCGACCAGGGCAACAACCCGGCCACCGCCACCACCCGCAAGGCCTACGACCTGCTCGCCGACGGCTTCGGCCCGGGCGTCAACGGCCCCCTGACCCTGGTCGCGCAGCTGGACGGCGCCCGGGACCGGATCGCCCTCGAGCAGCTGGCCGCCTCGGTCCGCACCACCGAGGGCGTGGCCGCCGCCGGGCCCGCGGTCCTCAACCGCAGCGCCGACACCGCCCTGATCCCCGTCGTCCCCGACTCCTCGCCGCAGTCCCGGGCGACCAGCGAGCTGGTGGACCGGCTGCGCGAGCAGGTCATCCCGGCCGCCGAGGACGGCACCACCCTGCAGGTCCACGTCGGCGGGGTGACCGCCGGCTACGACGACTTCGCCGAGGTGATCGTCGGCAAGCTGCCGCTCTTCGTGGGCGTGGTCATCGCCCTCGGCTGCCTGCTCCTGCTGCTCGCCTTCCGCTCCCTCGGCATCCCGCTCAAGGCCGCCGCCATGAACGTCGCCGCCGTCGCCTCCTCCTTCGGGATCGTCGTCGCGGTCTTCCAGTGGGGCTGGGGCAGCGAGCTGCTGGGCCTGGGCAGCGCGGGCCCGATCGAGCCCTTCCTGCCGGTGATCATGGTGTCGGTGCTCTTCGGGCTCTCCATGGACTACCAGGTCTTCCTGGTCAGCCGGATGTACGAGGAGTGGCTGGAGACCGGCGACAACCGGCGCGCGGTGCGGGTGGGGCTGGCCGAGACCAGCCGGGTGATCAACTCCGCCGCGATCATCATGATCTCCGTCTTCCTCGCCTTCGTCCTCAGCGGGGACCGGATCATCGCGATGTTCGGCATCGCGCTCGCCGCCGCCGTGGCCCTGGACGCCTTCGTCCTGCGCACCCTGCTGGTCCCGGCCCTGATGCACCTGCTCGGCGGGGCCAACTGGTGGCTGCCCGGCTGGCTCGACCGGCGGCTCCCGAGGATCAGCATCGAGCCCCCCGAGACCGACGGCCGTGCGACACTTCCCGCGCAGCGGCCCGGCGAGAACAGCGCCGAGGCGGCCGCCTCCGTACCCGCATCCCGGTAGACCCGTATCCCGGCAACCACCCGAAGGACCACCGCATGTTCGCGATAGACCTGGCCGAGGACGCCCAGCTCAAGCCGCTCGAGGTGTGGCACGCCGAGGAGTTCCTGGCCCACATCGACCGCGGCCGCGAGTTCATCGGCCAGTACGTCGGCTTCCCCGACCGCGCCACCGACCTGGAGTCGGCCCGCACCCTGCTGCGCACCTTCGCCCTCAAGAACGCCGAGGACGGCCCCCGCTTCTTCGGCATCTGGGTCGAGGGCGTGCTGCGCGGCGGCGTGCTCTACCCGGCCTTCGACCCGGCCGGCGGCAACTGCGAGGTCGGCTGCTGGCTGGAGCCCGCCGCGGCCGGCCGGGGCCTGGTCAGCGCCGCCTGCCGCGAGCTGATCGACTACGCCGTGACCGTGCGCGGGATGCACCGGGTCGAGTGGCACGTCTGCACCGACAACGAGAAGAGCATCGCGGTCGCCAAGCGGCTCGGCTTCACCCTCGAAGGCGTCATGCGGGAGAACTACCTGCACCGCGGAACCCGCCAGTCCACCGAGGTCTGGGCCCTGCTCGGCCGCGACTGGTCCCGGGACTGACCCACCCCGGGCGGCGGGCGGGGGCTCTCAGGGTGCTCTCAGAAACGCCGCCTACGGTGCCCCGCATGGACACCAAGAACACCGACGCCCCGACCGCCGCTTCCGACGAGGCGGCGGAGCCCCGGACCGGGACGGACCCCGTCGTCGGCGAGAAGCCCGACGAGGACCTGCTCGACGCCCTGGACCAGGACGCGGACCAGGACGCCCTGGACCCGGACGGGCTCGCCGACGAGCAGCCGGCCGCCGACGGGGCCGCCGCGCCGGCCCCGGTCGGCGCGGGCGCCGGGGCCGTGGCCGCCGCCGGCCTGGGCCTCGCCGCCCTCAGCGGCACCTGGGTCTCCCGGGTCGTCGCCGAGCGGCAGACCCTCATCGGCCAGATCAAGAGCACCGACGCCACCTCCACCGCCGAGAAGATCTCCGCCCTCTACGGCGACGCCTGGCACCAGACCGCCCTGGTCAACGGCGCCTTCTCGCTGCTCGCGGTGCTGGTCGCGCTGTTCGTCCTGGCCCGCCCCGCCTTCGGCGCCCCCGGCCGGGTGCTCCCCGTCTGGATCCGGGCCCTGGCCTGGGGCGCCGTCGCCCTCGGCGTCATCGGCATGATCATCGCCGGCCTGATGTACGGGGACGTCCTGCTGCCCCTGCCCAAGGCGGCCTGAGCCCCCGGAACCCGGCCGTCCTGAGGCCCCGGACCCCCCTCCTAGGCGGTCCGGGGCCCGCCTTAGGCCCCCGGGGCGGCGAACGGGGCGGCGCCTAAGGCCCCCCGGGCCGCCGAGATGCGGCACCCGCCCGATGCGGCGGCACCCCCTGGCGCGGGATTCTTGGATCACACCGAACGAGGTGGACAGGAAAGACTCACAGGGGAGAACGAGATGTTCGAGTACGAGATCGCCGCCTTCCGTCGCAACGAGCTCATCCGCGAGGCCGCCGCACACCGGCTGGCCAAGGAGGCGGCCGAGGCCGGTCGCCGGCGCGGCCGCAAGAACGGCCCGGTGGCCACCGCCGGCGTGGCCGCCGACCGGCGCAGCTTCACCCGCGCCGCGTAGCGCGGCCGGGCCACCCGCCCCCGCCACCGGCTCATCAGATGAGAAGCCAGCCACCACCCCCTGCCGTCGTAACGGATCTTTGTGCGATGCTCGGCGGCGTGGAAACCAGATCCGTCAGCCCGGTGTTCGTCGGACGGGCCGACGAACTGGCCCGGCTCACCGACGCCCTCGACCGCGCGGCCGCACCCGAGCCGCAGGCCCTGCTGATCGGCGGGGAGGCGGGCGTCGGCAAGACCCGCCTCACCGAGGAGTTCATCGCCGAGGCCACCCGGCGCGAGGCCGTGGTGGCCGTCGGCGGCTGTGTGGAGATAGGGGCGGAGGGACTTCCCTTCGCCCCCTTCTCCGCCGCCCTGCGCGCCCTCCAGCGCCGGCTGCCCGAGGAGTTCACCGCGGCCGCCGACGGCCAGGAGGAGGAACTGGCCCGGATCCTGCCCGAGCTGGGCGAGACCTCCCGGGGCCCGCACGACGAGGAGAGCACCGCCCGCCTCTTCGAACTCACCGCCCGGCTGCTGGAACGCCTGGCCGCGGACCGCACCGTCGTCCTCGTGCTCGAGGACCTGCACTGGGCCGACGCCTCCACCCGGCACCTGCTCTCCTACCTCTTCCGCACGCTGACCGCCGGCCGGCTGGTCGTCGTCGCCACCTACCGCGCCGACGACGTGCACCGCCGGCACCCGCTGCGCCCCCTGCTCGCCGAACTGGACCGGCTGCGCACCGTCCAGCGGCTCGAGCTCTCCCGCTTCACCCGCGCCGAGGTGCGCCGCCAGCTCGCCGGCATCCTCGCCGCCGAGCCCGCCGAGCCCTTCGTCGACCAGGTCTTCGCCCGCTCCGACGGCAATGCCTTCTTCGTCGAGGAGCTGGTCGCCTGCGGCAGCGGCAGCTGCCCCGCCGGGCTCACCGAATCCCTGCGCGACCTGCTCCTGGTCCGCGTCGAGGTGCTGCCGGAGAGCGCGCAGCGGGTGGTCCGGCTGGTCGCCGAGGGCGGCTCCACCGTCGAGTACCCGCTGCTGTGCGCGGTCGCCCAGCTCTCCGAGGACGCCCTGATCGAGGCGCTGCGGGCGGCCGTCACCGCCAACATCCTGCTGGCCACCCCCGAGGGCGACGGCTACCGCTTCCGGCACTCCCTGGTCCGGGAGGCGGTCAGCGACGACCTGCTGCCCGGCGAGCGCTCCCGCGTCAACCGCCGCTACGCCGAGGCCCTGGAGGCCGACGGGACGCTGGTGCGCGCCGACGAGCGGGTGATCCGGCTGGCCAGCTACTGGTACTACGCCCACGAGCCGGCCAAGGCGCTGCCCGCCGCCCTCGACGCCTCCGTCGCCGCCCGCCGCCGGTACGCCTACTCCGAGCAGCTGCGGCTCCTGGAGCGGGCCATCGACCTGTGGGAGGACGCTCCCGAGGAGGTGCGCGCCACCCTGCGGCCGGCCGACTACACCGAGGTCTACCCGCCCTGCGGCTGCGACCCCGCCACCGCCCCCCTGAGCCGGCTGGACCTGCTCGCCGAGGCCACCCTCGCGGCCCGGTTCGGCGGCGAGCGCGAACGCGCCCTCAAGCTCACCAAGATGGCGCTGCGGCTCCTCGAGGAGGACGGCGAGGACCCGCTGCGGGCCGCGTGGTTCTGGACCGAGCGCTCCAAGCTGATGTCCAGCCTGGCCCGCGGCGACGGCTGGGCCGAACTGGGCACCGCCCAGGAGCTGGTGCGCGGCCTGGCCCCCTCGCAGGTGCACGCCGAGGTGCTGTCGCACGCGGCGAGCTGGGGCATGCTGCACCGCCCCGGCCCCGACAACATCCCGCTCGCCGAGCGGGCCGTGGAGGTGGCCCGGCTGGTGCGGGCCGAGGAGGTCGAGCTCAACGCCCGCCTCACCCTGGGCAGCCTGGTGATCGACGCCGGCGACCCGGCGGCCGGCCTGGCCCAGATGTACGAGGTCAAGGAACAGGCCCTGGCGCGCGGGCTGATGCCGCTGCTGGGCCGGTCCTTCATCAACCTGGCCTGCCAGCTGGAGGGCAACGGCCGCTCGGCCGACGCGGTGGCGCTGGCCGACGAGGGCATCGGACTGGTCCGCGGCTACCGGCTGCGGGACACCGAGGCCTGGCTGCAGGGCAACAAGAGCGAGTCGCTGTACACCCAGGGGCGCTGGGCGGAGGCGACCGCCGCGGCCCGGCGCGCGCTGGAGACCGCCCAGAGCGCCAAACCCCGCGGCTCCGCCGCCACCTGGCTGGCGCACGTGGCGCTCGGCCGCGGCGAACTCTCCGAGGCCGCCGCCCAACTGGCCGCCGCCCAGGGCCACCTGGGCATGCACGACACCCAGCCGCAGCACCACATCCCGCTGCACCGGCTGGCCGTCGGCATCGCGGCGGCCGAGGGCCGGATCCTGGACGTGCGGGCCGCGGCCGCCCGCGCCGTCGAGGGCGGCATCCCGCCGGGCAATCACCGGTACGCCTGGCCGCTGCTGCTGGCCGCGGCCGCCGCGGAGGCCGACGCCCGGGGCCTGCCGGCCGCCGACGCCGGCCGGGCCGGGGCCCTGGACCTGCTCCGGACCGCCGCCAAGGCCCTGGCCGCGCTCCAGCCGGTCTGGAAGGCGTACGCCGCCTTCGTCCGCGCCGAGCTGCTGCGCGCCGAGGACCGGGACACGGTCGCCGACTGGACGGAGGCCGAGGCGGCGCTGCGCCCGCTGGAGCGGCCGTACCTGCTGGCCCGGGTACGGCACCGGCTGGGCGAGGCCCTGCTGACCGCGGGCGGCGACCGGGCGGCCGCCGCCGTGCAGCTGCGCGCGGCGCTGGCCGTCGCCGGGGAGCTGGGCGCCCGGCGGCTGCGGGAGGACCTGGAGCTGCTGGCGCAGCGCGCCCGGCTCTCGCTCGCCGAGACCGAGGAGCCGGCCGGGCCGCAGCCGGAGGCGGACCCGGTGGAGGCGCTGGGGCTGACCAGCCGGGAGCGGGACGTGCTGCAGTTGGTGGCCCAGGGGCGCAGCAACCGGCAGATCGCCGAGGAGCTGTTCATCTCCCCGAAGACCGCCAGCGTGCACGTCTCCAACATCCTCACCAAGCTGGGCGTGGCCGGCCGCGGCGAGGCCGCCGCCCTGGCCCACCGGCTGCGCCTCTTCACCCCGGTCGCGCAGCCGGCGGGCTGAGCCGGCCGGGCCCCCGGCCCGCCGCCCGGCTCAGCGCACCGCGAGCTCCAGGATCCGGTCGTCCCCGGCCGAAGGGGTGCCCCGGCCGTCCGTCTCGCTGGTGACCAGGAGGAGACCGGCCGCGGTCGGGAGCACGGTCCGGAGCCGGCCGTACTCCCCGGCGAGGAAGGCCTCGGGCGCGGCGGCCGGGCGGGTCCCGGCCAGCGGGATCCGCCACAGCCGGGCGCCCCGCAGCCCCGCCATCCAGATCGAGCCCCGGGCGTAGGCGATCCCGCTGGGGGAGGCCTCCGAGGGGTGCCACCAGGCCACCGGATCCCGGTACCCGGCCCGCCCGGCCTTCCCCTCCACCACCGGCCAGCCGTAGTTGCCGCCCGGCTCGACGAGATTGAGCTCGTCCCAGGTGTCCTGGCCGAACTCGGCGGCCCACAGCCGCTTCTCCGCGTCCCAGGCCAGTCCTTGGACGTTGCGGTGGCCGTAGGAGTACACGAGGGAGCCCGGGAACGGGTTGTCCGGGGCGGGCCGGCCGTCCGGGGTCATCCGCAGGATCTTGCCCGCCAGGGAGGCCTTGTCCTGGGCAAGCCCGCGCTGCCCGGTCTCGCCGGTGCCGGCGTACAGCATGCCGTCCGGGCCGAAGGCGATCCGGCCGCCGTTGTGGATCGAGCCCTTGGGGACGCCCCGCAGGATCGTGTCGGGTGCGCCCAGCCGCTCCCCGGCGGGGCGCTGCGCGTCGTACCGCAGCCGGGCGATGCGGTTGTCCGAGACGGTCGTGAAGTACGCGTAGACCAGGTGGTCCTTCGCGTAGTCGGGGGAGAGCGCCAGGCCCAGCAGCCCGCCCTCGCCGCCGGGGGCCACCCCCGGGACCTCGCCGACCGGGGTGGTGCGGCCGGTGTCCCGGGCCACCCGCGTGATCGTGCCCTCGTCCCGCGAGGCCACCAGGAGGTCCCCGCCCGGCAGCTCCACCACGCCCCAGGGGCTGCGCAGCCCGGTCGCGACCGTCCGCCCGACGGTGACCGAGCCCTTCGCCGGTGCCGCGGTGGCGGCCGCGGCGGTGCCCGTCCGGGCCGGCGGCGCGGACGACGGCCCCGAGGCCTCCGGGGAGCCGCCGCCACCGGAGCAGCCGGCCGCGAGCAGCACCCCGCAGCAGCCGAGCGCCCCCGCCCGCACCAACCGCCGCAGGCCTCCGGGCGTCCCGTGCCCGGTCCGGCGGCCGTCCCCGTCACCGCTCGATCGCTCCCGCATGGCGCGCTCCCTTCCCTCGGCAGGCCGATGCCCCGCCCCACCTTCCCCAACCGTGACCGGGGTCTGCGCGGTTCCGCCACTCGTACATCCGATCGAGTGGATTGCGGGCGCCGGGCCCCACGGCCTGCCGGACCCGGGGTCACTCCTCCCAGGAGCCGGCCGCCACCGGCAGCGCCGCGATCTCCGCCAGGTCGGCCGCGGTCAGCAGCACCCGGGCCGCCCGGGCGTTCTCCACCGCCCACCGCTCCTGCTTGGCGCCCGGCACCGGCACCACGTGCGGCCCCTGGGCCAGCACCCAGGCCAGCGCCACCTGCGCCGCGGTCACCGTCGGCCCGTGCCGCCGCGCCACCCGCCGCAGCCCCGCCAGCAGCGGCTGGTTCGCCGCCATCGCCTCACCCGTGAACCGCGGGTGCCGGGCCCGCGCGTCCTCCGGCTCGAAGCCCTGGCCGGGGGTGAGCGTGCCGGTCAGGAAGCCGCTGCCGAGCGGCATCGCGGCCAGCACCCCCACCCCGCGCGCCGCGCACCACGGCAGCAGCGTCTCCAGGGCCTCCGGGGACCACACCGACAGCTCCGCCTGCACCGCGCTGACCGGGAACACCTGCTGGACCCGCTCCAACTGGCGGATCGTCACTGCAAACCGGGACGCGCCCCGGCCCGTCCGGCCCGGGTGCCGCCCGGACCGGGCCGCCCCGCGGGCCGGCCGGGCCCCGACCGCGCAGAAGCCCAACGCCCGGACCTTGCCCGCACCCACCAGCTCCGCCAGCGCACCCCAGGTCTCCTCCACCGGCACGTCCGGATCGGGCCGGTGCAGCTGGTAGAGGTCGATCACGTCGGTGCCCAGCCGCCGCAGCGAGGCGTCGCAGGCCCGCCGGACGTAGCCGGGCCGGCCGTTGGTCACGATGTGCTGGTCGCCCACCTGCAGACCGCACTTGGTGGAGACGAAGGCCTCCCCGCGCCGCTCCTTGAGCACCCGCCCCACCAGCAGTTCGTTGGTGAACGGCCCGTACATGTCCGCGGTGTCCAGCAGGTCCGCGCCCTCGTCCAGGGCCGCGTGCACCGTGCGCAGCGAACTCTCCTTGCTGCGCCGGGACGCCGTGTACCCCCAGCTCATCGGCATGCAGCCGAGGCCGACCGCCCCCACCGCCAGCGCCGAGGCCCCGATAGTCCTGCGCTCCACCTGCCCGTACCCCTCCCTCGCCGGCCACCCCAAACTAACCGTTCGGTGCGCGGCCGCTTCGCATAGCCTCCTGATCATGACTACTGATGTGTGGCTGCCGTTCCACCCCCATGAGATCGCGGGCCTCCCCGAGGGCCCCGCGTACCACTTCTGGGACGGCGGGCCGGAGTACCCCGCCGACCCGGCGGACTGCGACTTCTACGTCGTGCCGTACATGAAGGGCTCCGAGGTCGCGGTCCGGCCGCTGGCCGCCATGGCCGCGGTGCAGGTGGTCCAGACCCTCTCCGCCGGCATCGACCACGTCGAGCCGGGCCTGCCGCTGCTGGCCCCCGGCGTGCGGCTGTGCAACGCCCGCGGGGTCCACGAGGCCAGCACCGCGGAGCTCACCCTCGGCCTGGTCCTCGCCTCGCTGCGCGGCTTCCCCGGCTTCGTGCGCGGCCAGGACGCCGAGGAGTGGCGGGCCGGCTTCTACCCCGCGCTGGCCGACAAGTCCGTGCTGATCGTGGGGTACGGCTCGGTCGGCGCGGCCATCGAGGACCGGCTGGCGCCCTTCGAGTGCGCCGCGATCGAGCGGGTCGCCCGCACCGCCCGCACCGCCCCGCGCGGGCCCGTGCACGCCCTGGCGGCGCTGCCGGACCTGCTGCCCCGGGCCGACGTGGTGATCCTCTCCACCCCGCTCACCCCCGACACCAAGGGGCTGGCCGGGGCGGACTTCCTGTCCCGGATGAAGGACGGCGCCCTGTTGGTCAACGTCGCCCGCGGGCCGGTGGTCGACACCAAGTCCCTGCTGGCCGAACTGGAGTCGGGCCGGCTGCGCGCCGCGCTGGACGTCACCGACCCGGAGCCGCTGCCGGCCGGCCACCCGCTCTGGCACGCCCCCCATGTCCTGATCACGCCTCATGTGGGGGGCAGCACCTCCGCTTTCGAGCCGCGGGCCAAGCGGCTGCTGGCCGCCCAGCTCACCCGCTTCGTCACCGGCGCGGCGCTGGAGAACACGGTGCTCGTCACGCGATGATCCCCCGGAGGAACCCTCCGCAGTCATGTGCATGCGGTAAGTGTCCGTAACTCCGTTCATCGTAACGCTGAGTAGAGACGCTATGTCCCTGAGTGACGAAACTGGTGTATCGTCCGGAACCAGGGGCTGCGCCGCGAACGTACGGCGCTGGGGAGTGATCGGACACTTTGGGGGGCGACGGGCGATGTACGGCCAATGGACCAACGATCCGCGCACACGGAAACCGGCCACCCCGGCGGCGAAGGAGCCCCGGTGAGCGCCCCCGGCGCCCTCCTGACCCAGCCCCCTCCGGTGGCCGGCGGCGGGCGGACCGTGGTGCACCAGCTCGTCCTCGCCGTCGTCTGCGGCGGTTACGCCGTCGGCGCCGCCCTCGGCTGGGGGTCCAAGGAAGTCGCCCTCTTCATGGGCGACTTCGGACTGAGCGGGGCCGCCGTGCTGGCCGCCGTCTCCTGCTACAACTACGCCCGCGCCAACCCCAGCCGCGAGCGGCCCGCCTGGCTCCTCTTCGCGTTCTCCTCCCTCATGGGCGCCTGCGGAAACGCCATCTGGGGCTGGTACGAGGTCGTCCTCGACGAGCCGGTGCCCAGCCCCTCGCTCGCCGACTTCTTCTTCCTGTGCTTCGCGCCGCCCGCCATCGTCGGCCTGCTGGTCCTCGCCAAGCGCCCCGTCAGCCGGGCCGGCTGGGTCTGCCTGGCCCTCGACTCCTGGCTGATCGGCGGCTCGCTGCTGACGCTCTCCTGGAGCCTGGCCCTCGCGCACACCGCCCAGACCGCCACCACCACCGGCTCCGGCAGCGTGGCCCAGGCCGCGCTCGCCCTCACGTACCCGCTGCTGGACATCGCGCTGGTCTCGATGGTGCTGGTGCTGCACTTCCGGCGCTCGGCCGGCAACCGCTCCGCGGTCAACACCGCCATCGCCGCCCTGGCCCTGACCGTGCTGAGCGACGCCCTGTTCACCTCGCCGCTGCTGCGGGCCAGTTACCACTCCGGACAGCTGCTCGACGCCGGCTGGTTCGCGGGCTCGCTGCTGCTCGCGTACGCCCCCTGGGGCGCCCGCCGCCCGCCGTACGCCGACCCGGCCGGACTCCCGCGGGGCCCCCGCCCGCACAGCCGGCCGATCACCGGCTCGCTGCCGGCCCTCACCCCGTACCTGGCCGCCGCCGTCTGCACCCTCGGGATCCTGTACAACGTCGTCGACGGCCGCCGGGTGGACCGGGTGGTCGTCTTCACCGGCTGCACGGTCGTCCTCGCGCTGGTCGTCCGACAGGGCATCATGCTGCTCGACAACATCGCCCTGACCCAGGAACTGGCCCAGAAGGAGAACCACTTCCGGTCCCTGGTCCAGGGCTCCAGCGACGTCATCATGATCGCCGCGCCGACCGGGATACTGCGGTACGTCAGCCCCGCCGCCGCCGGCGTCTACGGCCGCGAGGCGGAGGAGCTGGTCGGCACCGAGCTCTCCACCCTGATCCACCCCGACGACCTCGGCCGGGTGGTCCACGAGGTCCGCCGCTTCCTCGCCGCGCCGCCCGCCGAGGAGCCCACCACCCGCATCGAGTGCCGCTTCGAGTCCGGGGCCGGGGAATGGCTCAATGTGGAGTCCACCGTCAACCGCCACCAGGGCGGCCTGATCCTCAACAGCCGGGACGTCACCGAGCGGGTCCGGCTCCAGGCGCAGCTCCAGCACAGCGCGGAGCACGACCCGCTCACCGACCTCCCCAACCGCGCCCTGTTCACCCGCCGGGTCCGGCAGGCGCTGACCGGCCGCCGGGCCGGCGACCACAGCACCGCCGTGCTCTTCATCGACCTGGACGGCTTCAAGGCGGTCAACGACACCATCGGCCACCAGGCGGGCGACGAGCTCCTGATCGAGGCCGCCCGCCGGCTCCAGGACTCCGTCCGGGCCGGGGACACCGCCGCCCGGCTCGGCGGGGACGAGTTCGCCGCGCTGATCATGGGCGACGGCAGCCGCGAGCGGTCCGCCCGCGAGTACCAGGTCACCGAGATCGCCGACCGGCTGCGGACCACCCTCTCGCGGCCCTACCGGATCGCCGGCACCGAGGTCCGGGTGGCCGCCAGCATCGGCGTGGCCTTCGCCGACCCCGGCATCACCCCCTCGGACCTGATGCGCAACGCCGACCTGGCGATGTACCGGGCCAAGGCCGGCGGCAAGGACCGGGTCGAGCTGTACGCCCCCCAGATGCAGGCCGAGGTGGTCCGCCGGGCCGAGCTGGCCGGCCGGCTGCGCACGGCCCTCCACGAAGGCGAGTTCGCGCTGCTGCACCAGCCGGTGGTCTCGCTGGCCACCGGCGAGGTGGCGGCGGTCGCCGCGCAGCCCCGCTGGCGCTCCGCGCAGGGCATCGTCTTCACCCCCGCCGAGTTCCTGCGGGTCAGTGAGGGCGGCGGGTCCGGCGGGGGAGCGGCCGGTCCCGGGGCCCGGGCGGCCGAGCTGGGCGGCTGGCTGATCGAGGAGGCGGTGGCCCAGGCGGCCGAGCGGCACCGCGCCGGGCACGACACCCCCGTGGCCGTGCGGATGTCCGCGGACCGGCTGCTGGACCGCTCGGTGGCCCACGGCGGCGTGGAGGCCCTGCTGACCCGGCACGGCCTGCCCTCCGGGGCGCTGCTGCTGGAGCTGGCCGACAGCGACCCCAGGGTGCCCTTCGACGAGCTGGAGCGCCGTCTGGCGGCCCTGCGGCGGCTCGGGGTGCGGATCGCCCTGGACGGCTTCGGAAGCGGCTACGCGGCGATCAGCGCCCTGCGCCGGCTCCCGGTGGACGTGCTCAAGCTCGACCGGGGGCTGGTCGAGGGCGTGGTCGAATCGGCCAGGCTCTACAAGATCACGGCTGGATTGTTGCGGATCGCAAATGATCTGGGCATGCAGTCGGTGGCCGACGGGGTGGACCTCCCGGAGCAGGTGCTGGCGCTGCGGGCGATGGGCTGCACGCACGGCCAGGGCATGGCCTTCTCGGGCCCTCTCGACGAATACCGGCTGCGCCGCGCGCTGGTCCGCGGTACGTTCCCGGTACCCGGCGGGGCGGCCCTGCCGGCGTTGGCGGGTGGCGCCCGGAGCGGCCCGGGAAGCCTCCATAGGGGCTCAAATAGTGAGACGTCCGTCCCACCCACTTGACATCCCCCTCCCGCCGGAGGGAGGGTCAGTGCCATGCGCACCCGAATTCTCGTACTTGGAAAGCGCGTCGGCTGAAGCTGGACACCTGATGTCCCCGCTCAACGCACCCGACGCGCTCCCCTCGCTTGCCATCCGGCACGAGGGGTTTTTTGTTGCACTGGCAAAAACCGAACCCCCGCAAAAACCCTCAGCTTCGAGAAGAGATTGCCGATGACCGAGCAGGCCTCCGGGGCCCACCATCCGCAGCCGCGGGCCCGTACCGGCGGACAGCAGACCGCCGCGATCGAGCACGTCACGGGTGCGCAGTCCCTCATCCGTTCTCTCGAAGAGGTGGGGTGCGACACCGTCTTCGGCATTCCGGGCGGCGCCATCCTCCCCGCGTACGACCCGATGATGGACTCCAAGAAGGTCCGTCACATCCTGGTCCGCCACGAGCAGGGCGCGGGCCACGCCGCGACCGGCTACGCGCAGGCCACCGGCAAGGTCGGCGTCTGCATGGCCACCTCCGGCCCCGGCGCCACCAACCTGGTCACCCCGATCGCCGACGCCCACATGGACTCCGTCCCGCTGGTCGCGATCACCGGCCAGGTCTCCTCCAAGGCGATCGGCACCGACGCCTTCCAGGAGGCGGACATCGTCGGCATCACGATGCCCATCACCAAGCACAACTTCCTGGTCACCAGGGCCGAGGACATCCCGAAGACGATCGCCGAGGCCTTCCACATCGCCTCCACCGGCCGGCCCGGCCCGGTCCTGGTCGACATCGCCAAGGACGCCCTCCAGTCGCGGACCACCTTCAGCTGGCCGCCGGCCCAGGACCTGCCCGGCTACCGGCCGGTCACCAAGCCGCACGCCAAGCAGATCCGCGAGGCCGCCAAGCTGATCGTCCAGGCCAAGCGCCCGGTCCTGTACGTCGGCGGCGGCGTGATGAAGTCCGGCGCCACCGCGGAGCTGAAGGTCCTGGCCGAGCTCACCGGCGCCCCGGTCAGCACCACCCTGATGGCCCTGGGGTCCTTCCCCGACAGCCACCCGCTGCACGTCGGCATGCCGGGCATGCACGGCGCGGTCACCGCGGTCACCGCCCTGCAGAAGTCCGACCTGCTGATCGCCCTCGGCACCCGTTTCGACGACCGCGTCACCGGCAAGCTCGACAGCTTCGCCCCGTTCGCCAAGATCATCCACGCGGACATCGACCCGGCCGAGATCGGCAAGAACCGCGCGGTGGACGTCCCGATCGTCGGCGACGCCCGCGAGGTCATCGCCGACCTGATCCAGGCCGTCCAGGCGGAGCACACCGAGGGCAACACCGGCGACTACAGCGCCTGGTGGGCCGACCTCAACCGCTGGCGCGAGACCTACCCGCTCGGCTACGACCTGCCCACCGACGGCATGCTCTCGCCGCAGCAGGTCATCGAGCGGATCGGCAAGCTCGCCCCCAAGGGCACCATCTACGCGGCCGGCGTCGGCCAGCACCAGATGTGGGCCTCGCACTTCGTCGACTACGAGGAGCCCCGCACCTGGCTCAACTCCGGCGGCGCCGGCACGATGGGCTACGCGGTCCCGGCCGCGATGGGCGCCAAGGTCGGCCACCCGGAGCGCACGGTCTGGGCGATCGACGGCGACGGCTGTTTCCAGATGACCAATCAGGAACTGGTCACCTGCGCGCTGAACAACATCCCGATCAAGGTCGCGATCATCAACAACGGCGCGCTGGGCATGGTCCGCCAGTGGCAGACGCTGTTCTACAACCAGCGCTACTCCAACACCGTGCTGCACGCCGACGAGACCGGCCACGGCACCGTCGGCTCCCAGCTCGGCGAGTCCAACGCGCCCCGCAAGGGCACCCGCGTCCCGGACTTCGTGAAGCTGTCCGAGGCCATGGGCTGCGTCGCGCTGCGCTGCGAGGACCCGGCGGACCTGGACAAGGTCATCGCCGAGGCCAACGCCATCAACGACCGGCCGGTGGTCATCGACTTCATCGTCCACGAGGACGCCATGGTGTGGCCGATGGTCGCCGCCGGCACCTCCAACGACGAGGTCATGGCGGCCCGGGGCGTCCGCCCCGACTTCGGCGACAATGAAGACGACTGAGCGAAGAGCGAAAGAGAGAACGACTCACATGTCCAAGCACACGCTCTCCGTCCTGGTCGAGAACACCCCCGGCATCCTGGCCCGGATCGCCGCCCTGTTCTCCCGCCGCGGCTTCAACATCGACTCCCTCGCGGTCGGCGTCACCGAGCACCCCGACATCTCCCGCATCACCATCGTCGTGAACGTCGAGGACCTGCCGCTCGAGCAGGTGACCAAGCAGCTCAACAAGCTGGTCAACGTCCTCAAGATCGTCGAGCTGGAGCCGTCCCACGCCATCCAGCGCGAACTCGTCCTGGTGAAGGTCCGCGCCGACAACGAGACCCGCTCCCAGGTCGTCGAGATCGTCCAGCTCTTCCGCGCCAAGACGGTCGACGTCTCCCCGGAGGCCGTCACCATCGAGGCCACCGGCGGCGCCGACAAGCTCGAGGCCATGCTCAAGATGCTCGAGCCGTTCGGGATCAAGGAACTGGTCCAGTCCGGCACCATCGCCATAGGGCGTGGCGGCCGGTCGATCACCGACCGCAGCCTGCGCGCCCTCGACCGCAGCGCCTGAGCCCGTATACCGAGACCGTCCCACCCGAACTTCACCGCCCGCCGTACGGTGGACGCAAAGCACCAAGACCAAGGAGTTTTCCAGTGGCAGCCGAGCTGTTCTACGAGTCCGACGCCGATCTCTCCATCATCCAGGGCCGCAAGGTCGCTGTCATCGGCTACGGCAGCCAGGGTCACGCCCACGCCCTGTCGCTGCGTGACTCCGGCGTCGACGTCCGCGTCGGCCTGCAGGAGGGCTCCAAGTCCAAGGCCAAGGCCGAGGAGCAGGGCCTGCGCGTGGTCTCCGTCGCCGAGGCCGCGGCCGAGGCCGACGTCATCATGATCCTCACCCCGGACCCGATCCAGGCCCAGGTCTACGAGGAGTCCATCAAGGACAACCTCAAGGAGGGCGACGCGCTCTTCTTCGGCCACGGCTTCAACGTCCGCTACGGCTTCATCAAGCCCCCGGCCAACGTGGACGTCGCCCTGGTCGCCCCCAAGGGCCCGGGCCACCTGGTCCGCCGCCAGTACGAGGAGGGCCGCGGCGTTCCGTGCATCGCCGCCGTCGAGCAGGACTTCTCGGGCAGCGCCTTCGCGCTGGCGCTCTCGTACGCGGCCGGCATCGGCGGCACCCGCGCCGGCGTCATCAAGACCACCTTCACCGAGGAGACCGAGACCGACCTGTTCGGTGAGCAGGCCGTCCTCTGCGGTGGCGCCTCCGCGCTCGTCAAGGCCGGTTTCGAGGTCCTGACCGAGGCCGGCTACCAGCCGGAGATCGCGTACTTCGAGTGCCTGCACGAGCTGAAGCTCATCGTGGACCTCATGTACGAGGGCGGCCTGGAGAAGATGCGCTGGTCGGTCTCCGAGACCGCCGAGTGGGGCGACTACATCACCGGCCCCCGCGTGATCACCGAGGCCACCAAGGCCGAGATGAAGAAGGTCCTCGCCGAGATCCAGGACGGCACCTTCGCCAAGACCTGGATGGACGAGTACCACGGCGGTCTGAAGAAGTACAACGAGTACAAGAGCGCCGACTCCGAGCACCTGCTCGAGACCACCGGCAAGAAGCTCCGCAAGCTCATGAGCTGGGTCGACAACGACGAGAGCTGAGCCGCCACCGCGGGGCCGGGACGCACGCGCCGGGCCCTGGTCGCCGACCTCGCCGACCCCGACCGCATCTCCTGGGC
>NZ_JBFBGK010000115.1:0-25796 GCF_040684615.1 Streptomyces sp. NPDC089919 | reverse complement strand
GCAGGCCACAGCCGCTCAAGCGGCGGGGACCCGCACATCCCGACCGCCCGCCCGCAAAACCGCCCCACCCCCCGTCCCGGGTCGTGGCCACCACGTCCGCGCCGAGGTCGCCGGCCCCGCCGGAGACCTCGACGGCGGTGCAGCCGTCCCGCGCGCACAGCGCGGCGACGGCGTGTTCGAACTCCGCCGGGTCCAGGGCGTGGTGGTCGACGGGTACGTCCGGCTGGACGTGGGCCGGCGCGGCGCCCGCGCCGGCACGTACCGCCGGCGCTTCGGCGGCCGGTGACCCGCGGGTCACGGTCCGCCGGCGCCCCGCGGCCACCAGGCCGCCGACCGCGAAGACCGCGGGCACCCCGCAGGCCGCGACGGGGGTGCCCGTCGTGGACCAGGTCTTCAGGCCCAGGGCCAGGCCTCCGACGAGGATGCCGACCAGCCCCAGGGCCAGTACGACGTCCCGCTTGCGCAGGCGGCCCGGCAGCCGTCGGCGCCTCTGGTCATCCCTGCCGGCCGATATCGTCACGGCCTCATCCGTCTGTACGTCCACAGCCCCGTCCCCCTCTCGACGGCCCTGCCGGCCGTCCTCCGTCACCCTCGTCATCACCCGCGCGGAGCCGCCCGGGCGGCGGCCCGCCCCGCTACTACAGGAAGCGGCGGATCGGGGTGACGGCCGCCTCCTTGGCGCGCTGCAGCGCGGTGCGGCGCTTCCAGCGGCTCGGGTCGATGTCCACGCTGTGGGCGAGGTCGGCCTCGTAGTCCCGGTCGAGTCCGGCGGTGAACTCCTCGTCCAGGACGGCCAGCATGACCTCTTCGTCGTGGTCCATGGAGCGCCGGTTGAAGTTGGTGGAGCCGATCAGGGCGGCCACCGAGTCCACGGTGATGATCTTGGCGTGCATCATCGTGGGCTGGTACTGCCGGATGCGCACGCCCGCCTCGAGCAGGCGGGTGTAGTGGTGCTGTCCGGCGAGCTGGCAGGCCCGCTGGTCGGTGTGCGGGCCGGGCAGCAGGATCTCGACCTCGACGCCGCGGGCGGCGGTGCGGCACAGCAGGTCGATGAAGTACGGGTCCGGGGCGAAGTACGCGGTGGTGAGCCGGAACCGCTCCTCGGCGGAGGTGAGCATGACCCGGATCAGCGTCTGCATGTCCTGCCAGCCGATGCTCGCGGATCCCCGCACCACCTGGACCACGGCCGTGCCGGGCTGCTCGTGCTCGGTGAAGCGGTCGCGGTCGTCGAAGAGTTCGTCGTGGCACTCGGCCCAGTTCTGCGCGAACGCGGCGGCGACGCCGTCGACGGCCGGGCCGCGGAGGCGGACGTGGGTGTCGCGCCACTCGCCGGGACCGCCGGCGTCGCCGCACCACTCCTCCGCGATGCCGACCCCGCCGGTGAAGGCGGTGGTCTCGTCCACGATCAGGGCCTTGCGATGGCAGCGGTGGTTCTGCTTGAACGGCGAGAGCCAGAACGGCTTGCGGAACCAGGCCACTTGGACCCCCGCCTCCGCCATGAGGTCCAGCAGCCCCCGCTCGATCTTCTGGGCGCCGAAACCGTCGAGCAGCAGCCGGACCCGCACTCCGGCCCGCGCCCGCTCGGCCAGCGCCTCGGCGAAGTCGCGGGCGATCTGGCCGCGCCAGTACACGAAGGTCATCATGTCGATCGTGTGCCGGGCGGAACGGATCGAGCCGAGCATTTCGGGGAAGATGCGGTCGCCGTTGCGCAGCGGGAGCAGGTCGTTCCCCTCGGTGGCGGCGACGCCGATCAGCCGCTCCAGCCGGCGGCGCAGGCGCTGCTTGCGGGCGGCCGCGTCGGACCCGGAGCCGGGTCTCGCGGCGCCGCCGGGCTGCGTCGGGACGGCCCGGACCCCATCGGTGGCCGGCTCGGTCGTGGGCGCGGCGGTGTGCGTGGCTGTCTGCGCGGTCGTCGCCGCGGCCTTCGTCACACGGTCGGGTGCCGCCGGCACGTCGTCGATCATCACTCGTGATCCCCCCTCTTACCGATCCCACGGGTACGCACGGGCTCGTCCGGCGAGCCCGCTCGCGCTCCTGCCCGGCCTGCTGTGGATCAATCCCCTGGGTGTGCCGACCGCGCCGATGCGGCACCCGCCCCTCATGCGTGAAGGCGGTCCGCGCCACGGGGCCGGGAGCCCCGGCGCGGACCGCCGACCCGTGCGTCCGGGGGCCCGGGAGCCGGGCCCCGGGCTCACATGGGGTCCATGCCGGTGCCCTCGCCCGGCTTCGCGCTCTCCTCCTGGAGGCGGCGGGCCTTGTCCTGCAGGCGCTGGCGCTCCGCCGGGTCGGTGGCGCGCTCGGCGGCCGCTTCCAGCTCCTTCGCCTTGTCGCGCATCTGCCGGGCACGGCCACGAAGCTCGTCTGCACCACTCATGATCACTCCTGGATGTGGGGAATGCGGCGTCCTCAGCCAAACAGGCGGTTGCGGTCTCCGCATCTCGATCGACGACGGAGCGTGACGGCTCCGTCCCGCGGTACGGTGACCGGCCCGGTGGGGCGTACGGGCGGGTCTCGGCGCGAAGTAGCCTTGACCGGCGACAACAGCCCTTGATGACGACCCCTCTCTCGGTAAGGAGCACCGCTGTGCCCTTGGTTTCTGTGGTGATGCCGGTACACAATTCGGCGGCCACGCTCGGGCCCTCGGTCCGGTCGGTGCTCGGACAGACCCACACCGACTTCGAACTGCTGATCACCGACGACGCGTCCTCGGACGACTCGATGGAGCAGCTGAGGGAGCTGGCCCGGCAGGACGAGCGGGTGCGGCCGGAGCCGGCGGAGCGGCAGGGCGGCGCGGCCCGGGCCCGGAACCTGGCCATCGCGCGGGCCAAGGGCGACTACATCGCCTTCCTCGACAGCGACGACTTCTGGCTCCCGACGAAGCTGGAGAAGCAGCTGGCCTTCGCCGAGACGGCCGGGACGCCGCTCACCTTCACCTCGTACTACAAGATGGACGCCCTGTACCCGGGCGAGGCGGCCGACTTCGTCCCCAACGACCGCGTGGTGTGGGCACCCGAGCACGTGGACTACCGCGCGATGCTGATCACGGACCACATCGGCGCCCTGACCGCCATGTACGACCGCCGGGTCGTCGGGTCGAAGCCGATGCCTGACATGCCGAAGCGGCAGGACTACGCCCTCTGGCTGTCGATCATGCGGGACGGCACCCCCGCGCGGGCGCTGCGGGAGCCGTTGGCGGTGTACCGGGCCCAGCGGGCCGGCTCGCTCTCCTCGAACAAGCTCTCCCTCGTCCAGTACAACTGGGAGCTCTACCGCCGCCACGAACAGCTCTCCCTCTACCGCTCCACCCGCGCCCTGGCCGGCGCCGCCTGGCACTCGGTCCGCAAGTCGCGGATCTAGCGGTGGGCGAGGGCCCGCACCTGTCGCACGAGGCGGTGGCCGAGACGCTGGAACGCGCGCTGCGCGACCGGTCGCAGGAGGGCGAGGCCGCGCACGTCCTGGTCGGATGCGTGTTGACCGACGACGATCGGGAGTTCGTCGAGCACTGGTGCGTGCAGGTGGGGACCCGCGCCGCGTCGGGCAGCCAGCTGCTCGGGCTGGCCGGCCTCTGCCTCGGGCACACCGCTCGGCGTTTCGGACACCTGAGCACCCCCGCGCTCGCGCTGGCGGAGTCGTTGGCGGCGCGCGCGGAGGCGGATCCCACCGATGTGGACGGCCGGGCCCTCGACGGCTTCGACGACGCCCGGAGCTTCCTGCACCTCTGGTGAGCCGCCCTATCCGGGCAGCCGGCGGGCACGCCACTCCCCCGTCCGTGTGGCGGTTCCGCGGGCTGCGACGGGCGGGGATTACATTGGGTGACGGCGTCGTCCCGGCCCGCGGCTGCGTGGCACCGGGGTCGCCGCCGATGCGTCTCCGCGGGTCGAACCGCTTGCCTCAGGAGGACAGATGCCGACCGAACAGTGCCAGACGGCCATGGCCGACCTCGCCGAGGCCAAGATCAGAACGGCGCGCCGGCTCAGGGAACTGATCGACGCCCAGGACGAGCTGCACGAGCTGGAGGCCGCCGAGCCCCCGGACACCACGGCGATCGAGGCCCAGCGGGCCAAGGTCCACCAGGCCGTGGCCAACCGCAAGGCCGCGCAGGAGGAAGAGGACGCCTGCCAGGAGCGCGTCGACGACTTCTGCGGCCCGCAGGAGTAGCACAGGGGCGCCGGGCCGGCTCCGGGCTGTGGCGGGACCTCGCACTCGGGGTGTTCGAGGGTCTTGCGGCAGTCGCACCGCGCACAGCCCCGTCCGCGCGCGGTGCGCGGCCGGCGTCGGGGCTGCGGCAACGGCGGCGATCAGCTGAAGGTGGTGATGACGGCGTGCGGCCCGCCGGTGCCGACGGCGGAGATGGCCCGGGCCGGCCGTCCGGTGGACCCTTCGTGCCAGCCGCCGGCGTCCGCCCAGATCTCGAAGATCACCCCGCTCTTGAGCGTGTAGATCCGGGCGTGCGGCTCACCTGTGTTCGCGGCGGAGATCTCGTCGGCGGTCAGGCCGGTGGAACCGTCGATCCAGCCACTGGCGCCCGCGTAGACCTCGTGGACGACACCGCCCTTCAACGTGTAGATGCGCGCGTGGCCGTCCCCGTAGTTCACCGCGGAGATCTTGTCGGCGGTGATGCCGGTGGAACCCTCGTGCCAGCCGCTCGCATCGGCCCAGACCTCGTGGATGACCCCGCCCTTGAGGGTGTAGATCCGCGCATGGCCGCTGTTGTCGCCGGTCTTCGTCGCGGAGATCTTGTCGGCGGTGATGCCGGTGGAACCCTCGTGCCAGCCGCTCGCATCCCCCCACACCTCGTGGATGACCCCGCCCTTGAGGGTGTATATCCGCCCGTGCTGCTCACCGAGGTACGCCGCGGAGATCGCGTCCGCGGTGATCCCCGTCGAACCCATCACCCACCCGTTGGAGCCCGCGTAGACCTCCTGGATCACGCCGTCCTTGAGGGCGTACGTCATCGGGTGCGTGCCGGAGCCGGTGTACACCGAGGAGACCGCCTGCACGGTGAAGTCCATCGAGCCGTCCACCCAGCCGTCGCCTGCATAGATCTCGTGCATCACGCCGCCGCCTGCCGGCACGCCCGAGTCCTCGACCATGCCGTTGTAGCGGTAGGGCAGGTAGCCGTTGTTGGTCAGGAAGCTCCGCGTATAGTACGAGCTTTCGACATGGGCAACGGTCCCGGGCCGCGCCTCCTCGATGACCACCGCCGTGTTGTGGTTACCGTCCGCCCACCCCTTGAAGAGCACCACGTGGGAGGAAATGTTGTCGATCATGTCGCCGGGCCGCAGGTCGTCCAGGCTGCCGAGCCGGGTCGCGACGGCCGGCAGGGTCTGGGTCGTCCGTGACGACGAAAGGTGCCAGGCCATGGACACGAACCCCGAACAGTCCTGCCGGTAGGTGGCGTCGTTGTCGACGTCCGAGGCCGCAGAGGTCTGGCTGTACGGAACCTGGCGGCTCACCCAGTTCATGGCGCGGCTGATCGCCTCGGATCTGCTGACCGAGCCCCCGATGCTCGACGCGGCGGCCGACGACGCGTTCACACCGGACAGGGTGATCGTGGCGAGGCTGGCGGCGGCCACGGCCGCGGAGAGCTTGCGGGAGTACGAAGACATGGGGATACCGCTTTCGCATGAGAATGAAGGGGCTGACCGCGACGACCTGGCTGCTCGGCACAGGTCACGGGAAGAGGACGGCTGGCACGATGCGCCGGCATCTCACCGGCATCCGGCGCCCCCCGCGACGGGGCCTGCCGGCTGGTGCGGCTGCTCGTGGCCGCCGTCGGTGACGAGCATGTCGGCTCGTACGAGGCTGATCCAGAACTTCTGGTGTCCTGAAGCGGCCCGTGCATAAGCCGTCCACGACCATTCGGTCAGACCGGCGGGAAGCACCCCGAACAGGCTCGGCGAGCGTCGAGGGAAGGCCGACAGAAAGTCGGACGGGGGCATTCCGGGTGGGGCAGGAGTCGTGTCGCGAGGGGCCTGTCAGGAGCTTGCCTCAGCCAATCGGCTGCGGCCCGTAGCCAGACGACTGCGGATCGGCTAACTTCCATGTCAGTAGTCGTGGTTCCGAAGTCCTGACGCCCGCGGTTCACGCCGTGGGCGTCTCGCTGTGCAGCAACGTCCGAGGACCAGGGCGATCACCTCACCCAGGGGTACTGACAAGCCAGTACCCCGCGATCCTCGAATGGGGAAACACATGGCAACCGGCACCGTCAAGTGGTTCAACGCCGAAAAGGGCTTCGGTTTCATCGCGCAGGACGGCGGCGGCCCGGACGTCTTCGTCCACTACTCCGCGATCAACTCCACGGGCTTCCGTGAGCTGCAGGAGAACCAGGCCGTGACCTTCGACATCACGCAGGGCCCGAAGGGCCCGCAGGCGGAGAACGTCACCGGCGCCTGAGCCGCTGCGAACCGCTGAAGGGACCGACGTCCATGACGTCGGTCCCTTCGTCGTGTCCGGGCCCGCGCGGGTCACCGCCTGTCAGCCCGGCCGCCGGCGTTGGAAGGCGGCTCTGAGCGTCCGGCCCAGGCCTCCGATCCCGCCCGGGCGGCCCGACGCGTGGGACAGCGCGGCGGCCAGGTTGTCGCGGCTGGCGGCGGTGTCGGGGTGGTCCGGGCCCAGCAGACGCTCGCGGGCCGTGAGCGTGCTGCGGTGCAGCTCGGCCGCGTCCCGGTGGCGCCCGAGAGCGTCGAGGCTGACGGCCAGGTCGTTGCCGCCGGCGAGGGTGTAGGGGTGGTCGGGCCCCAGCAG
Organism: Streptomyces sp. NPDC089919; assembly: GCF_040684615.1. Lineage (NCBI taxonomy): Bacteria > Bacillati > Actinomycetota > Actinomycetes > Kitasatosporales > Streptomycetaceae > Streptomyces > Streptomyces sp. NPDC089919. The sequence continues at coordinate 19,049 of NZ_JBFBGK010000115.1, read as the reverse complement.
GCGCTCGAGGGCCGTCAGGGTGCGCTGCTGGAGCTCGGCCGCCTCCTGGTGGCGCCCGAGGCTGTAGATGCTGGCGGCGACCTTGCTGCGGCTGGTGAGGGTGTGCGGGTGGTCGGGTCCGAGCAGGCGCTCGCGGGCCGTGAGCGTGCGGTGGTGGAGGTCGGCCGCTTCCCGGTACCGCCCGAGGTTGAAGAGGGCGACCGCGAGGTTGCTGCGGCTGGTGAGGCTGTGAGGGTGGTCCGGGCCGAGGACGCGCTCGCGGGTGGCCAGGGTGTCCTGGTGGAGGTCGGCGGCTTCCTGATGCTCTCCGAGCTGGTCGAGGGTGTTGGCGAGGTTGCTGCGGCTGGTGAGGCTGTGGGGGTGGTCGGGGCCCAGGAGGCGTTCGCGGGTGGCCAGGGTGCGCCGGTGCAGTTCGGCGGCTTGCTGATGCTGCGCGAGGCAGCTGAGGGTGACGGCGAGGTTGCTCGCGATGCTCAACGTGTCGGCGTGGTCCGGGCCCAGCAGCCTGTCGCGCGTGCCCAGGATCTGCTGCTCGAGGGCGACGGCTTCGTGCAGCCGTCCGAGGCCGCCCAGGGCGTGCGCCAGGTTGCCCCGGCTGTTGAGGCTCAGGGCGTGGTCGGGCCCCAGCACGCGTTCGTACGCGGTGAGGGTTTCCCGGTGCAGGTCGGCGGCTTCGTGGTGCCGCCCCAGGTCGTTGAGGGCGTTCGCCAGGTTGTTGCGGCTGTTGAGCGCGTGCGGGTGGTCGGGGCCGAGCACCCGCTCGTACGCGGCGAGCGTGGTCCGGTGGAGGTCGACGGCTTCCCGGTGGCGGCCCAGGTCGTTGAGGGCATTCGCCAGATTGTTGCCGCTGTTCAGCGTGTGCGGGTGGTCCGGTCCCCGCAGGCGTGCGGTGACGGTGAACTCCGCCTGGCTGAGGTGCGCCGCGGCGCCGTAGGCCCCGGCGTCGGAGAGGTGGCCGCTGAGGGATCCGAGGGCGTGGCGCAGGCCGTCGCCCTGGTCGTGGGGGAAGCCCGCGGCGGTCACCAGGTGCGGCGCGAGGAGGACGGCCGCGCTCCACCCCGAGCGGCCGGCCCGGGTCAGCTCCGCGACGGTCTGGCCGAGCCGGCCGACGAGGGCCCGCCGGTAGGGGTCGGGGACCGGCGCCGCCGCGGTGTGGGCGTGGGCGGTGATCTCGCGGACCAGGGAATGGAGGAGGACCTGTCCGAGGGCCGGCCGGCCGTCGTCCCCGAGGGGCGTGTCGATCAGGCCGTACGTGTGCAGGCCGTTCAGGGCCGCCTCGACCTCGCTCGGGCCCGCCGGCTGTCCGGTGGCCTCGGTGACCAGGTCCGGGGTCAGGAGGCTGCTGGGCACCGGTGCGGGCGCGAGGAGGGCCAGCAGGGTCAGCACGGGCCGTACCAAGGGCAGGCCGGCCGCGGTCAACTGGTCCAGGGACAGCTCCCAGGTGTGCCGCACGACCGTCCGCGCGACCTCCGGGTCGCCCGCCTGTGGATGCTCGGCGCCCAGCAGCGTGGACATCTGGGTGTCCAGGGCCGCCGTGTACGCCGCGAGGGTGTGGTGGCGGCTGCCGGCGGCGGAGAGGTAGCGGCCGGCGGCGTGCAGGGCCAGCGGGAGTCCGCCCAGCCGCGCTGCCAGGGCCCGGGCTTCGTCGACCGTACCGGCGTGCGGCGCGAGGTCCCGGAGCACCTGCCCGCCGGCCTCGGCGTCCAGGGGTGTAACGCGGTGGAGGACGGCGAGCCGGCCCCACACCTCGGGGTCGGTGTTGCGGCTGGTGACCAGGACCAGGCCCTTGGTGGCGGGCCGGATCCAGCCGCGGTAGCCCGCCACGTCCTCGCCGTTGGGCCCCACCGAGAGCGGGTCGTCGACCCCGTCCAGGACCAGCAGCCACCTGCCGGTGGTCTCCAGGTGCCCCCACACGACGTCCGGGAGCCCCGCCCGGCCCGTCCTGGCGTCTTCGAGTTTGGACTCCGGCAGGCCGCAGGCGAGTGCCGTCCGGGTCATCTGCTCGGCGAGGTCGTCCGCGTCGTTGTGGCGGATCCAGAACACCGGCCGGCCCTCGGCGCGGGCGATGTCGGCGAGCGCGGCGGCCAGTGTGGTCTTGCCGATGCCGCCGACCCCGCAGACCACCGCGTACCTGCCCTGGGGCCGGGCCGACAGCTGTCGCAGCGCGTCCAGTTCGCCGGCCCGGCCGCGGACCGCGCCGGAACCGTGCGGCGCCCGCAGCGAACTCATACCGCCCGCCAGCACCCGCCCCAACGACACTAATCGCCCGGGATGCCCGCCCTCGGCGGCGTCCAACCGGCGGCCGATCAGCCCGAGTACGAGCGATCCGACGGCCAGGACGCCGAACACCGGCCAGACGACCGCCGGCCGGGCCGCCCAGTCCGGCACGGCGGCGGTGGCGTAGTTGGTCACCACCCCGAGCGCGCAGGCGGCGGCCGCCGCCGACCCGCTGACGACCGACCCGACCCGCGCCCGCCCGCCACCGCCCACGCCCGACCCCCACCCAGCCCGTGACACCTGGCCCAAGCATGTGGCACCGGAACGCGCGCCGTCCCGCGAAACGGGGGATCACCGGGGCGGGGCGCGAGCGTTACCGGCAATGGCTCGGTCGGCGGCGTTCGCGACGGCCCGGCACGCCTCAGTGGAACTCGCGGACCACCTGGATCTCGCCGACGATGTGCGCGTTGAACTCGTCCAGCTCCTCGGCCGGCACCCAGAGCTCGAGGATCGTCTCCCCGCCCGCCTGCTGGACGGGGTATCGGGTCAGGAACTCCGACTCCACCTCGAAACGGGTGACGTAGCCCGCGCCGTCGTGCTTCACGTTCCAGTCCCGCGCGATCCTGACCGCGTAGTCCTCGTTGAGGACCGGGTAGAAGATCGGCTGCTCGGGCAGCCGCGGCGGCCAGGCCCGCCAGCCCAGCTCGCGCACCAGATCCAGCTCCTTGGGACCGGTGGGACGCCAGAGGGTGGTGGTGGGCAGCGGGCTGTTCATCGGTATCGCTCTCTGGTCTCGTGTCGCAGCCACGCCGCGACGGAACCCCGGACGATACCGGCACCACGCACCCCGCAGCCACGCGGTTTCCGTCCGCGGTCCTGTGCTGCGGTGGGGGTGTCCTCGTTCACCGCGGCGCTTCCTCGGTGGCGAGTTCGGCCCAGATCCGCTTGCCGGTCCGCAGCCGCTCGCTGCCCCAGTCCGTGGCGAGCCGGTCCACGAGCCGGAGCCCGCGGCCGGACTCGGCGTGGGCCTCGGTGTCGGTGTCGGGCGGCGCGATGGCGGGGACCGTGCGGCTGGTGTCCGTGACGACGATCCGTACCCGGTCGGGGTGGCGGGTGACCGAGACTCCGACCCTCCTGGTGCCGGTGTGGCGGACGGCGTTGGTGACCAGCTCGGACACGATCAGGGCCGCGTCGTCGACGAGGTGGTCGAGGCCCCAGGTGTGCAGGCAGAGCGTCACGTCCCGGCGAGCGCGCGAGGGCGCGGTGGCCCGCGGCGCATACCCGTCGCTGTACCGCTGTGGCCCGACGGCAGCGGCTTCCACGTCTCCGTCCACCGCCCCGATCACCGGCCGGTCCCGCCCGGTACGGGTCCCTGTATGGCCGGCGCCGCGGGCTCGGGCCCGCGGCCGGCGCCCATCGGGCCCGTCTGGGCGAGGGCGGGGCAGCGGGTACGGAGAGTTGTACGGATTGTGCCCTGACTCATGGCTGGCCTCGGCAGGTCCGGGTCGGGTGGTGGGCAGGGGTCTTCGCGCCCACTACGGGTGGAGTGCACGAAGCCCTCGACCGGGCGCGGTGGCCCGGCCGGATTCGGGACTGCCGCATCCCGTCTCAGCGTGATCCGTCACTGACAGACGGTTACGGCGTCGCTCATGAAGCATGCACCCGACAACGCGATGCCTGCAATCGTTGCAGTCAAACTCCCAACGAATAGAGGCATGTTCGATCGACTTCCCGTCCCCCGGCGAGGCAGACTGACCCGGAAAGAGGGCACCCCGCCCCGGAGAGGGAAGACTCCACCCAGGCATCGACCGGCCATCCCGCAGAGAGGTGCAACTTCCCGTGCCTACACCGCCACTCGTGCAGACCGTGCGCAGACGCCGCCTCGGCAGCGCCTTGCGGAACTTCAGGAAGAACGCCGGCCACACGTCCGACAGCGCGGCGCGCGCGGTCGGTTGGGACGGCAGCAAGATCAACCGCATCGAGAACGCGAAGGCGCACCTGCCCATCAAGGACGTGAAGCCGCTCCTTGAGGCGTACGGGGTCACCGACCAGACCGTGGTCACCGCCATGGAGGAACTGGCCCGCGATGCCAACAAAGTCGGCTGGTGGAGCAACTACGGCGACCTGCCCGAGACCAACTACAAGGACTACATCGGGCTGGAGGAGGACGCGGAGGCAACCCGCATCTACCTGCCGGGTGTTCTTCCCGGCCTGCTCCAGATCCCGCAGTACGCACGCGAGATCATCACCGCCACCGCCATCACGCGGACCGCTGTCGAGGTGTCCGCGCTCGTCGAGATGCGCAAGAAGCGCCAGGCCATCCTCACCGACCCCCACCGGCCGGCCGGACCGCTCGATCTCTGGGCCGTCATCCACGAGTCGACCCTGCACTACCGCTCGGCGACTCAGCCCTCGCTGATGCGCGAGCAGTTGCGACACCTGCTCGACATGGCCGACCTGCCCAACATCACCATCCAGGTGATGCCGATACTCGCGACTCCCCACCCCGGTATGGCGGGCCCGTTCCACATCGTCAGGTTCCCGCACCCCTGGCCCACCGTCATCAGCGTGGAAACCCTCCGCGGCGGGACCTTCGCCGAGGGAACCGACGACGTGAAGGTCTACGAGGCCGCCTTCGAACGGATCGTGGCCGCTGCGCTTCCCGTCGACGACTCGCGGGAAAGGATCAAATCCACCATGGAGGACGACAGGTCATGACTGACACGACCAGGCTGCGCGCCACCGACCTGCCCGAGGCGACCTGGCGAAAGTCGTCGTTCAGCGACGCCGGCGAACAGTGCGTCGAGATCGCCGACACCCGCACCACCCGCGGCTTCATCGCCATCCGCGACTCGAAGTCGCCCGCCGGCCCGGCACTCGCCTTCACGGCGGCCGCCTTCACCGCATTCCTGCCGCATGCGGTCCAGGGGCTGCCGCCCAACCCGCGGGCCTGACGCACCGCGCCACGAGCCGGCGGCACAGCACATCCGAGGCACGTCACGCCGGTCCATGCGCAAGCGGGCCCGGCTTCCCCCGACACGGGCTGGTTCGTCGAGGAGCTGCCCCGTCCCGCGTCCGATGGAAGGGCGCGGGACGGGGCTGGTGGCGCGGAGCGTCAGTGCTTCTTGGTGTTCGCCAGGTCGGCGATCAGGATCTCGACGCACTTCGAGGAGGTGTTGGTGCCGGCGAACACCACGGCCTTCATTCCCTCGCCCAGGTCGGCGGCGCCCCGCACCTCCCAGTCGCCCTTCGTCACGGTCTTCACGTCCACGTCGCCCTTCCGGTCGCTCTTGCCCTCGGTCCAGCCGGCCTTGACCAGGCCGGCGATCGTGTTCGCGAACGACTTCTTCGGATCGGCGGCCTTACCGGGGGCGTCCACCGCCCAGTCGACCTTGCACTCCTTGGCCTTGGGCCCCACCGTGTCGACCGACGCGTCCTTGGTGAACCCGGCCGCCGTCGCGGCTGCGTCGATCTCCTGTGCGACCGTGGCCGCTTCCACCTTCACACCGGTCTCACCGGCGCACCCCGCCACGAGCAGTACGACACCGGTAGCCGCGGCCACCAACCCAACCCTGCGCACGTTCCCCCCAGTTCCACACATGAAGGCCTCTCGCCCCCATCGAACAAGTGCCCAGTCTTGCACTGTGCGTGTACGAGGAGGTCCGGAGGAGCGGCGCTAGCCGCCCTGCGGGTAGTACGGGGGTGCCCAGCCCAGGTAGGTGGCGTGCCAGCGGGATTCGATCTCGGTGGCGGGGACGATGTCGATGCGGCCGGGGCGGCGGATGTCGTTGCTGGCGATGTTGCCGTCGCCCACGTAGACGGCGACGTGGCCGGCCCGTTGGCCGGTGTCCCAGTACATGAGGGCGCCCGGGGGCGGGGTGCGGTCCTTGTCGTGTCTCATCGCCGCCGGCATCGCGCGGTAGTGGTCGACGGCGTACAGGACGCCGGAGTAGTGCCAGCCGTAGGCCTCGGCGGTGAAGGCCAGGCAGGCGCGGTACCAGCGGTCGCTGCCGTGTTCGGCTTCGTGCCTCGCCCAGGCGATCGCGTCCGCCGTCGAGCGCGGGTTCCTGACCTGCGGCGGCCAGCCGGCCTTCCCGTCGTGGAACGGGCTGCCGGGCCTGCCCGGCTCGTCCGGGCCGTCGTCCTCGCAGTCGGCGTCCGGGGCTCCGGTGCCCTGGCCGTCTCCGGGTGGTCGGGTCCCGCCGGGCGGCCGGGTGCCCGGGCGGTCCAGGTCTATCCCGGCCTCGCCGGCGATGGCGCGGGCGGGCGTCTCCTGGCGGTCGTAGAGGGTGGGATAGGCGCTGCGCTGCACGGCCTGGGCGGCGGCGCCGAGGGTCATGGTCGGCCAGCCCTGGATGTCGGTGAGCCCCGGCGGGTCGCCGTCGGTGTCGTCGCCGGAGAAGAACATCCCCGCCGCGTAACGCGGTTGCATGATCTGCTCCTTCGTCCCCCAGCCCGTGGAGGGGCGCTGTTGGAAGAGGCCGACGGAGTCGCGGTCGCCGTGGTCGAGGTTGAGCAGGGCGGACTCCTGGAGCGCGGTCATCAGGGCGATCAGCACCGCCCGGCCCGGTAACCCCTTCTCCCGGGCGACCGCGTCGATGGTGGTGGCGTTCCTGATCTGGTTCGCCCGGGTGTCCCGGTCGGGCGGTCGCGGGCCCGTGCCTCCGCCCGGCTGTTCGGCCCCGGGCCGGCCCCGGTCCTGGCAGGCGTAGGCGTGCGCACCGCCCGCGGTGATGAAGCCGAACAGGGACAGCAGTCCGATGAGTGCGGCCGCGCCCGCGGCCCCGAGCTTGACGATTGCCCCGCCGCCGCTCGACGCCGCGGCGCGCGGCAGGGCGTCCCTCCCCTCCATGCCGGCTCAGACCCCCAGGACCGCCGAGACGCGCCAGCCCGAGACCGTGCTGGTGACTTCGACCTGCAGGACGGTGGTCTCGGTGTACGCGGTGTACCCCTGGACCGCGACCGTCGCGGTCACCGTCCGCCAGATCCGCACCGGGTTGTCGGGCGGCAGCTGCCCGCCGGCCGGCCCGGTGCTCACCACGGTCACGGTGCTCACCCCACCTCGGCTGACCAGCTTGTCGAAGGCGGGATCGGTATGGCCGGCGAGGTTGTCCGTCAGCCCGGCCGTGGCCCAGGGGGCCGACCGGTGGACGGCCGGCTTGTGGTCCTGGTCCACGGGCGGATTACGGGTCAGGTACCGGCGGACCCATTCCTTCGCCACCGCGACCGGCTCGGAAAGGTCCGGTTCCGGTGCGGTCGGCGAGGGTGATGACGCCGAGAGCGACGGGGCGGCGGCCGGAGCCCCCGCATCGTTCGCCGGGACCCCCGTCGTGGTGGGCGTGATCACCCCGACGACCCTGGACTCGGCGTTCCCTCCCGTCAGCCAGTCCGGTCCGGTGCGGAGCCACACGCCCATGGCGAGGAGGGCGAGGACCAGCAGCAGGGCGGCGCCTGCGGTGATCGGGTCCCTGCTGCGTTCCCGGGCCACCCAGGCGGTGGTCCGGCGGCGTTGCCCGGCCCGGAAGGCCTTGCGCGCGCGGCGTCGCTGCCGCCACCCTCCCTCCTCCGCGTCCTGCGGGTAGGCGTTGCTCAGCAGGGCCCGCCACTCCTGCGGGCTGCGCTGCTCCTCAGGCACCGGGCACCTCTTCGGTCGGAGGGAACTGGACGTGGACGGGTACGCGCCTGCGGCGGGGCGGGGCGGGCTGGGTCACCGGCCGGCGGCGGGTGGCGGAGGTGCCGGGCGTGGGTTTCGTCGTCCGCTCGCGGGCTGTCGTGGGGTCGGGACGGGTCCGAGCGGCGATCTGCCGGGGGCCCGGGGCGCCGGGTGGGGGGAGCTGACGGAACGACACCGCGGGGGACGGGAGGTCCGGTTCGGCCTCCGTCGCCTCGGGGGCACCTCTGTCGTGGATCGCTGCGGCGGCGCGAGAGAGGCCGGCCTCGGCCGGTGGGGGCACCGCCCTACCCGTCGTGGCCACCTCAGCGGGCAGTCCGCGGGTCGGTACCGGCGGCGCGGGCGCACCGGCGGCCGTCGAGTCCTGTGGCGCGGGTACGGGCCGCCGCGGCACGCCGGAGCCGGGCCCCTCCGCCTGTGCGGTGGGGTTGATGCCGCCGCCGGCCGGTACCGCGGCCGGGTTGAGGTCCGGTACGTGCGGCGGTCCGGCCAGCGAGGGCGCGTCCCCGGCGACCGAGACCTTCGGCTGCCATTCCGACGGCCGCCGGTACGCGCGCATCACCGCGGGACGCCGGGCGAGCCCGCCACCACCGGGGCCGCGACCGCCGACCCCGCCACCGCCGTGGCCGACTCCCCCGCCACCGGCTCCCGTACCGCCTCCGGAGCCCGAGCCGCCGGTGGCCGTGAGCGGGCCGTCGTCCGAACGCCGCGTCCCGGACCGGCCGGTCGTCCGGCCACCGCCCAGTCCGCGCACCGCACGCATCGCGCCGCGCGCGGCCATCAGGCCGAGCACCGCCCCCATGGGGGACGAGGCGACCCCGGACACGCCGATGATCGACTCCAGCACCCTGCGGAACCTGAGCGCGACCAGGGCCGCCGCGATGGAGAGGCCGGCCGCCGGGAGCCAGCCGACGCCGGTGGGACTGATCATCTTGGTGGTGGCCACCTGGAGGACCAGTACGCAGGACAGGACCATGGTCACGATGAAGGACTGGAGCGTGAAGCCGAGGAGTTGGTCGAACCAGCGCAGGCCCCACTGCCTCGACCTGCCGGGGATCACCCACATGCAGGCGAAGACCACCCCGCACACCAGGAGCATCAGCGCGCCGAGCAGCGAGGCCAGCGAGGCGAAGGCCAGGGCCAGGACCAGCGCTGCGAAGATGCTGATGCAGACGAGGGCGAAGAGGCAGACCATGACCCGCTGGACGGGCTTGTGGCCTTCCCACCACAGCTCGGAATCGCGCCCGACGGTTCCGCCCATGCCACCCGTCAGATTGTCCTGGAGCCAGGATTTGCGTGTGCTGCCGGTGCCGGGGACTCCCTGGTCGAGGGTCTTCTGACCGTACTTCCGGCAGACCTCCAGGGAGCCGAACTCAGCGATGCACCAGGGGCCGGCCACGTACGTGCGCCAGACGGCGTCGGTGGACTTGCGCAGCATGTCGTCCCTGCCGGTGCCGGTGTAGGCGGGCTGGTGGGTCATCTTGAACGGGAAGTCGTCCACGCCGGTGCCGATGCCGTCGGAGGCCGCGTTCATCGCGATGCTCGAACCGATCTGGCGCGTGGAGTCGACCCCTTCGACCCACGTCTGGGGACTCTGCAACAGGGACACGGCGACCACTCCGGAGACCACCACCCACGCAACCTGGGACAGGCCTCCGGCGCCGCCCCCGTCCTTGTGCCGCGCGAAGGCCACGAAGCCTCCGACGCACAGGGCGGCGGGCAGCAGCGTCAGAGCGAGGTTCTCGGCCGCCCCGCCGATCATCGTGGTCAGATCGTTCTGCAGCTCGGGGATCGAGGTCGTCTCGAAGATCCAGGAGACCACGACCGTCACAGCGGTGCCCAGGGTCACCACGAGACCCATCAGGACGTTCGCGATCGCGTTGACCGGGGGGTCGAAGACGTCGGTGTGGCCGTAGTCGTCGTCGAGGAACCACAACTCAGGCCTGCTGTAGTCCTCGTAGAGAGTGCCCTGGCCATGAGGCGCACGGCTCGCCGGGGAGGGAAGGAGGTCGCCGATACCGGCGGGGTCGATGGTTTCCGCGTGCGCGTGGGCTGCCGCCAGTACCGAGATGGCGAGCGCGAGCAGCAGTGGTACGGCTAGTCTCCGCAGCCGTGGCAGGGAGAGGGCGGGGGTCACTGCTGCGGCCTGGTCAGGGCGTCGTAGAGGGGGTTGCCGTGCGCGATGTCGGTGTCGTGGACGGTCTCGCGCTGCTCGACCCGCCAGACTCCGTTCTCCTTCACGACGCGGACGGCCTTGCGCGTGATGGACGCCTCCGTCGGCCACTTGACGTCGTAGGCGAACATGACGCCGATGCCGGCGGGGTGATCCCCGATGGACGGGACCGGAAGCGGTCCGTCTTCGAGGCGCAGGGGTCCCAACTCCGCCCGGTCCGGTTGCGGCGAGGTGGAGGGGGAGGCCGTCCCGACCGGAGGCGGCGTGGGGACGACGTTGTCCGCCGCGCATTCGTCGACCGACTTCCCGAAGCGGTAGGCGACGGTCCTGAGTTCGCAGGCGCGGTGCCAGTCCGGCTTCATCGCGGCGAGCTGGTACTCCTTGGCCACCGCGACGGCACCGGCCATCGGGTCCGGCTTCTTCTCCTCGGCCCGGGTTTCGTCCTTCGAGCAGCCGCCCACCGCCAGGGCGACGGCGAGCAGCAACAAGGCGGGCGTGCGGCGGTGCGTCATTCGGTGTTCTCCTGCGTCTGAGGGGTCGGTTGGTCGTCGGACGGGGCGGCCTTGGGCGAGGTGTCCAGCAGCCTGAGCAAGTGCAGGCTCGGTACGTCCCACTGGACGGTGGCGGCCTGGAAGCGGCGGTCGCGGATGATCGAGTGGCCGTGGCGGATCTCGCCGTCCGGCTGCATGCCGATCGACTGGATCAGCGCCCTGGTGTGTGCTCCGGCCGGCAGGCCGAGGAGTTCGGCGAGTGCGTCCTGCTGTTCGGCCTGGGTGAGTTGGAAGCCGACCACGGTCGTCAGCTGCTCCACCACCCCGACCAGGCGCGCCAGCGACTGCGGGTCCTGGGTGTCCAGCAGCAGGGCGGTCGACAGGGCGCGCCCGACCCGGGCGAGGTAGTCGAGGAAGGCCGCGCCCTCGCGGGTGGCGGTCAGGACGTGCACCTCGGGCACGCAGACGACCTTGCGCAGTCCCCTGAGGTCCTTGCGGCCCGCGGTGGTGATGCCGTACGCGAGCATGGAGTGCATCAGGGCGACCGACATGCGTTGCAGGACGTTCCAGTCCTCTCGTGCATCGGCGGCGCCCGGCAGCGAGAGGCCGGGGATCTGGACCACCCGGATGCCGGGCTCGGGCGCCAGCGGTACGGCCCCTTCCGCGGGGCGCCCCATGAAGGGCGCGCCGATCGCGGTGACGGACAGTTCGTACAAGGCCTCCCCCGTCTCGCGGGCCAGCGGGTCCGAGGAGTGGCGCAGGCGGTCGACGACCTTCCAGGTCGCCGGTTCCCCGGCGGCGATGACCTCGTTGACGGCGTGCTGGACGGGCGTCTCCGCGCCCCGGGCCCGCAGGTGCGGCGGCATCGCGATGCCGAGCTGGGCCGGGACCTCGATCTGGGCGCGTTCGGAGCCGTGCCGGTCCAGGAGGGTGAAGAGGTCGGCGACCCCGGCGAAGCGGGGGCCGGTCTCGATGAGGTGCGCGTCGAGGCCGTAGTGCCGGCCGGCCGTGACGACCCCGCCCATGTCGCCCTTGACGTCGATGGCCAGGACGAACGCGCCGCGGAAGGCCGCGTCGAGCATGGACAGCATCATGGCCACGGTCTTGCCGCGGCCGCTGCGCCCGCACCAGGCCGTGGTCGTCGCGTCCCCGCGCTCCGAACCGATGGTGACGTCGTTGCGGAACAGTCCGGGGGTGGTGCCGGTGAGGTAGCCGACGATCGGTCCGGTGTCCTCGCCCACCCGCGCCCCGCCCCACCACCAGGAGCCGGCGAGCGCGGTGACCTCGCGTACGTGGCCCAGGTCCGGGACCCGGAGCCGGTCGCCGGGCTGGGCCTCGAGCCACAGCTCCCGCTGTTCCTCCTCGGCCACGCCGGCCTCGATGCCCAGTCCGCCGAAGTGCTGGACGACGGCGTCCACCCGGGCGCGCAGGTCCGTCAGGCCGGTGGTGCTGGTGACGATCAGGCGGGGGTGGTCCTCGACCAGGGTGACGTCCTCCCGGCCCATGTCGCGCACCAGCGCGCGCATGGCGCCCTCGGTCTCCTGCACCGCCTGCCCCGGGTCCTCCGCCGACTGCATGGCCGCCGACCGCCGCTGCTCCTTGGCCAGTCGGCGCGCCGCCTCGGCCTTGCCCATGGCCTCGCGTTTGGGCAGGACCTTGAAGCGGACGGACGCCTCGGGGCTGACGGGCAGGATCAGGGAGGCCGGGTCGACGTCGCCGGACATCTCCCCGTCGTCGATGTCGGGGACGTACGTGATCTCGGACAGAGTCCGCAGCCACTCCCCCGTCCCCGGTACCTCCATCACCTCGGGGAAGCCCGAGATCGTCAGGATCGCGACCCACGCCGCCGTTCCTCCCCGCCCGTCGAGGACCCGCAGGTGGTCGGGGTAGGGGAGGATCCGGCCCCGGGTCAGCTCGGCCAGTCCGGCGCCCGTGACGACCCCGGCGGCCGGGGAGGGCGGAGTGCTGGCTCGGTGCTGTTCGCGCGCGACCATCCACGCCAGCGTCTCCACCGGCGCCGGCTGCGCCCGCCACGGCGTCGACTCCAGCAGTCGGCCCAGCCGGCGCATGCTCCCGTCCAGGCGTGCCAGCTCACGGCGGCCCGGGCCGGTGGAGACCACGCCCAGGCCCTCGCCGACCGTGCGTCCACCGGCGCCGGGCGTGGTACCGCTGCGTTCGCGTGCGGTGATGCGTACGCCCATCAGCAGGTGCCGCGACGGCAGGGCGATCTCGTCCAGCCGGTCCACCCGCAGCGCGGCCCACTCCGGCCATGCTCCGGCCGTGAACAACCCGGCGGCCTCCTGCCGGTAGTCCTCCGCGTCCAGCGGCGACCACAGCACCTTCAGGTGCACCTCGCTGCCGGCCAGGATCCGGGCCAGCGCGCCGGCGGCCTCGTCCAGTTCCTTGTCCCGGGCCGTCTCGCTCATCAGGTCCGTGTTGGAGCCGGCCAGGACGAACCAGGCTTCCGCGTGCGTCGTGGTGACGACCAGGCCGTCCGCCAGGGCGAGGTACCGGGGGGCCGCCGCGCCGCGTTCGCCGCCCACGCCGAGGAAGGAGCTCAACCTCTCGATGACCTTCATACTCGTGCCCCCTCTCCGGCAGGGGAGGCCTTGCCGAGGGCGCCGGCGCCGCGTCGACGTCCGACCCGGCCCAGGCCGCGGGCCCGGGCGATGGCGTCCGGGGCGTACAGCCGCGGTCGGGCGGCCAGCAGGACCGGCGGGCCGGACACCGCGGTCGGCTCCCGGCCCTCGGACCGCTCCTGGTGACGGCGGCGTGCGGGCTCCCGGCGCAGGAGGTCGGCCGTGGCGCCCCATCGCTCGCTCCGGGGGATCCACTCCGCGCGGTCCGCGTCGAGGCGTCCGGCGCAGAGGATGGGGCGGTGACCGGCCGTCAGGTAGCGGAGGGTCAGGGTCCAGTAGGTGATGTTCCAGCGCCGGTCGTTGCGGCGGCTGCGCTGGGTGCCGAGCGCGGCCACCAGCAGCGGCGGTACGCAGTACAGGGTGAACGTCGTACGGTCCGGGAGGCCGAAGGCGAGCAGCAGCGTGCCGGTCCAGCCGAGGCAGAGCGTGAAGCCGAGCAGCAGCGCGCGGCGGGGCATGCCCTCGCCGAGGTCGAGCCCGAGGAGTTCGTGCTGGCGGGTCTCGATGTGGAAGTGGGCGGTGTGGGTGTGGGCGGTGCGCATCAGGCGGACCCCTCGACCTTGGACCACAGGCCGGTCAGGAGGGCGCGCATCTCGTCGGGGAGCCAGATCATCGCGCCCACGAACACCGCGGCGATGACCAGGGTGATCATCTTTCCCCAGTCGTCCTTGATGAAGTAGCTGATGGCCCGGACGGCGAGGAAGGCGCCGAAGAGGTTGCCGGCGGCGGTGAGGATCCAGTCCCTCAACTGGGATCCGGTGGTCAGGGCGAGTGTCGTCTCGTACATGGCGGGGCCCTTCGGGGTCGGTGGTCGAGCGGGGATCGGCGGACGTGGTCCGCGGGTGTGGAGCGCGGCCCGGGCCGCGACTGCGGGCAGCCTTGGGTAAGGCTGAAGTCGAGGTCGAGGTTGAGGTCGAGGTCGGACCGGGTGGCTACGAGCCGCCGTGGACGGCGGTGACCTGCCAGCGGGCGGCGTCGGCACTGGCGACGCGGGTGAGCTCGATGCGGTAGGTCTGCTCGAGTGCGGCGCCGGCCATGGACCACACGACGCGGGCGGTCCCGCTGCGGTCCGCTCCGGTGCCGACCGTGACGGTCCAGGAGGACAGCGCGGCGAGTTCGACGCCGCGGGGCAGGGGCGCGACGGTGGCGCCCGGGGCGGTGACGGACTCGGTGGCGCCGGCCGCGTAGGCGGCGAGGAAGGCCTTGACCGTGTCCCGGGTCTGCTCGGACAGTTCGGCGTCCGGCTGCGGCGCGGGTGCCGTGGGGGCGGCGGGGCCGGCGGTGGGGATGCCGACCAGGCCGGGCGGGCCGGTGACCACGACCCGGCCCGCGGTGAGGACGACCGGGACGTCGAGGCCGATCCAGCGGGAGGAGGACGCGGCCGCGGCGGTCGCGGAGTCCGGGTGTGTCTCGGCCTTCCCGCCCTTCCCGGCCGGCGCGTCCTTCGCCCGGACCAGCGCGTCGATGCGTACCCGGGCCCGCTGACGGGCGGCCGGGGTCACGGTGCCCGGCTCGACGGCCAGGACCCGTTGGCTGCCGTGGCCGTCCCAGCCGAGGCTGGAGTCCGCGTCCGCGGGCAGCACGCCGGCCAGCACGGCCGCCCGCTCCTCCGCGTGATCGGCGTCGAAGGTCAAGTAGGCGCGGGCGAAACGTGCGGCCACCGCCTGCGCCTCGCCGACCGGATACGCCGCCACGGCCGCGGGTGCGGGCGTAGCGGTGGGTGCCGGGGCGCGGTCGGGCGTGATCCACGCCCTGACTCCGGTCACGGCAGCGAGGGCGACGACCGCCCAGAGTGCGCCGCGGCCCAGCCTGCGTGCGGTCCTGGCGCCCGGCCGCTCCTCGATCATCGACCACGGCACGGGCGGGGCCGCCTGCCGCGAGGCGGTGGGCGAGCCTGTGTCCGGACCCGGGGGCTCCGGGTGACCGGTGCCACCGTTCACCGTCGGTTCTCCGCCCGGCTCCTGCAATCCCGGCCGCCCCGCGCCCTCGGCCTCGTACTCGTAGCCGTGCCCGTGCTGAGGCTCGGGCTCCGGTAAGCCCATGACCTTCCGGGAGATCTTCCGCAACGACCCCACACCGACTCCCTCCCC
Source organism: Streptomyces sp. NPDC089919 (assembly GCF_040684615.1). Classification (NCBI taxonomy): domain Bacteria; kingdom Bacillati; phylum Actinomycetota; class Actinomycetes; order Kitasatosporales; family Streptomycetaceae; genus Streptomyces; species Streptomyces sp. NPDC089919. The sequence goes on along the minus strand of NZ_JBFBGK010000115.1, from coordinate 3,768 downwards.
GACCAACACCCAATCAATCTGAATGATTGCGTTCGCGAATCCACCGCGAGGTTGCCGATCATCTGCCACAACCACCCCGCCCGCCAACAGCCTTTCAGGACACGAATACTGGCCTGAAATCGGCGACACCCGTCACGGCCTGGGCAGTTTGACTTGCTCCCTCAATGCGTCACACTCGCAATGTGAATCGTGACCTAGCAAACCGAGTCAGGCACAGGAGGGAACATGGCGCATCCGGGTGCGCGGCTGGCGGGCCTCGCCTCGATACCGGGCGGGATGGTCGGCGTCGGCGGTGGGCTGCTGGGCGTGCTGATCGTGCTGGGGGTCCTGGCCAACCAGGGCGGCCCGGCCCAGCGGGCGGAGTTCAACCGCGAGATCGAGCGGTTCTGCACGGCCGTGGCCGCTGGGATCGGCCGGTACGTCAGCGGGCGCGAGCTGTCGGGCGTACCCCGCAGCGAGGCGACCTGGTGGCGGGCCGGAGCTCCGCTGCCGGACGACCGCCGTGGCGAGAGCCCGCTCGGCCTGGTGGGCGGCCGGCTGTCGTTGCGCAAGCCGCCGCGACCCAGCCGGCGGCGCGGGCTCCGTATGCTCGCAGCACCGGTCCCCATGCTGGTGCACGGGCTGGCGGGCCCCGTCCGGGTCGCAGCCGTGTGGCACCGCTGGCCGCTGGCGGCCCGTTCCGCCGCCAGGTTGGCACCGTTCGCCGTCGGGTGGGGCGCCTGGCGCTGTCCCGGTCAGACCTCACTCGCCATGACGTCAGTCGCGGTCGCCGTGCTGATCGCGGCGCTCACCGGCCCCTCCGGGCTGGGCTGGTGGCACAGGCCGACGGTGTGGACCGATGGTCAGGTCTACGGGCCCGGACTGTGGGCCGCGCTGCGGCAGATCCTTCGCCTGGCGGAGGACGAGCCACGTTCCCGCTGGCTCTCCGTCCCCGATGACATGTCGGCGGAGGGCGCGCGGATCGTCCTGCGTCTGCCGGTGAAATGGGTCGGTGGCCCCGAAGGCGTCCATGCGGTCGAGCGGGTGGTGACCGAACGGGCACCCGGCCAGTGGCAGGCCCACTGGGAGCGCACCAGGCGAGAGCACTACGTGCGGTGGACCCTCAAACCGCCGCCCGCACCCGATCCCGAACTGCCCGCACTCGTGGAATGGATCCCCTCCCCCGAGCCCGGCCGCGTGCATCTCGGAGCGGGCCACGAGGGCCCGGTCTTCGTGAACACCGGTGGCGAGACACCGCATTGGGGCGTGTCCGGCGGTACGGGCGACGGGAAGACGACCGTGCTGCTCATCCCGATCGTCCACGCCCGCCAGCACGGCGCGCTCGTCGACGCCATCACCATGAAGTCCAACGCCTTCCAGGACATCGAGGGCGAGTCGGGGATCCGGGTGCACACATCGGGGCGTGCCGCGGTGGCCGCCCTCGCGGAGTTCTACGTCTCCATGAAGGCCGCCGAGGCCCTGAAAGGCACTCCGCAGGGCGACGCACTGCCGGCGCGCGTCCTCGTCATCGACGAATTCGCCTCCTTCGTGAAGTCCGCGAAGATCTGGTGGAAGTACGGGATCGGGGGCAAGGGCATGCCGCCGTTCGAGGCCTGGTTCCACATGGTCCTGATGCAGGGCCGGTCCGCCGACCACAAGATGGTCATCGGCGCCCACACCTTCACGCGCGAACTCTTCGGCGACACCGAAACCCGCGACCTGGTCGGCACGAAGGGAATCGTGGGCCCCGCCTCCCACCCCAAATGGCTTGTCACCTACGGAGCTTCACCACGCGTTCCGTACGACCACCAGATCAAGGGGCGGGGCGTCATCGGCATCACCGGCGTCGAGGAGGTACGGGAGATCCAGTACGCGTACATCACCCCGCACGCCCGTCGCCACCTCGGCGCCTGCGCCCCCGCGCCGGACTGGCACGCACAGGGCCGGCTCGCGCCCTGGATCACCCCCGCGGCCCGCGAGGAAGCGGAACAGGAGCTGGCGATCGCCGCGTTCCTCCCGGGCGGGGCCTACATGCGCGGCGTCACACTTGTGACAGACCCGGAAACCTCCGCCCGGACCGAGGTGTCACACAGCTCAGAGCATGTGACACCGCCCGCCCCCACCGCCCCCGTCACAAGCGGTGTGACAGACCCCGAGCAGCCCCCCGCCCCACCGAACACCGCGGAACCGGAACCCCCGGGGCAGTACACCCTCCGCGAGGCCTGCGAGCTGCGCATCCTCCCCACCAGCTACCCCAACGCCCGCCAGCGCCTCGCCCGCAGCCGCAAGGACGGCATCCCGGGCCCCGTGGGCACCAAGGCCGCCGGAACCACCCGCTACACGGCAACCGAACTCACCACGTGGTGGCAGCTCGTCACGACGACGAAGCCAAGCCAGCAGCCCGGCGAATAGCAGTCACGGCGTAGAAGGCCCGGCCGCCTGCGGCGCCCCCTGGGCAGCCGGGGTCGGCGCGGCTGAGGGGCGCCAGTCGCGACGCAGCAGGCCGTACACCCATGAGTCGGATACCTCGCCGTTGACGATGCAGTCCTCCCGCAGGGTTCCTTCGCGGAGGAATCCGGCCTTCTCCAGGACCCGTCCCGATGCCGGGTTGCGCGTATCGACCTCGGCCTGGACCCGGTTGAGGAGGTCCAGCGCCTCGAATCCCCAGCGCAGGACGGCGTGGGCGGCCTCGGTGGCGTAGCCGTGGCCCCACATCGCTTCCTCGAGGCAGTAGCCGAACGAGGCGCTGCGGTTGCCCGGGTCCCATCGGGTCAGGCCGCACCAGCCGACGAAGGCACCGTCGGAGAGGCGGTCGATGGCCACCCGGGCGCCGGTGCCCTCCTCCTCGATCTTCTTGCACGTCGCGAGGAAGCGGTCGGCGCGGGACCGGTCGGTCCAGGGCGCGGAGTCCCAGTACCGCATCACGCGGGTGTTGCTGTGGAGGGCGTAGAGGCGGCCCGCGTCGGCCTCGGAGAAGGGGCGCAACCGCAGCCGGGGAGTGGACAACTGAGGAGTGGTCAGGGTCATGAGCCTCATGCTGCGTCCTCACCGGGTGGGCGGGACACCGAATATCCGTGCGCGAACCTGGTTCCGTCCCAGCGGACTTCCCACCCGATCGGGCGAACATCCTTGCGGTGCTGGCGGTTCGGGTTGCGGACGGTCTACGCTTCTGCGTCATCACCCCACAACGAAGGTGACCCCGGCGGTGCTACCAACACCCCGGGGCCCGACACCGAAGAGGATCATCTTCGATGCGCATCCACCATACCCCGCGCAGGCGGGCGTTCACCGTCCTGGGCAACGACGTCTTACGCGACCGCCGCCTCAGCTTCACCGCCCGCGGCATCCTCTGTTACCTGCTGTCCCTCCCCGACGGCGCCCACGAGGACGCCCGGACCCTCGCCGACAAGAACCCGGGGCTCGGTCGCCGTGGTGTGGCCAAGGCCTTGGACGAACTCGTCGCGCTCGGCTACTACGTGCGGCGCACCACCCGGGACGAGCACACCGGGCAGGTCCGCACCGACACCTCCGTCAGCGACACGCCCCTCGGGCAGGGAGCACCGGTTCCCGCCCCGCCGGGCGCCGGTGAGCCAGTCGCCGGGAAGGCGGGAAGGTCCCCCCAGGGGGTTGAGAACCCCGGGGAAGAACCCTCCCTCCCCGAGGGCAGCCGAGCGCCTTCGTCACCACCGGCTCCGGGCGAGGCCGACGCGGCGGCCTGATGCCGTCGAGCACGGCGGTGAGCGGGGTGTGGATGGCGTTGCGGACGGCGGCGGTGTCCACCCGCACCGA
>NZ_JBFBGK010000114.1:0-25986 GCF_040684615.1 Streptomyces sp. NPDC089919 | reverse complement strand
CGGCCTGACCCTCAATTTCCTGGTGCTCGGCGACGCCGAGGCCGCGGCCGGCCTGCTGGACATGGTCACCGACCACGTGGCGGGTCTGGTCGTGCGGAGCCCGTACCTCCGCCAGCTCCGCCAGCTCGCGCGCGGTCCGCTCGATCACCCGGAAGCCGCGGTTGGGCAGGCACTCCACGGCCCCTTCGACCGCCAGCTGCTGCATCGCCTCGCGCACCGGCGTCGCGGAGACGCCGAAGCGCTCGCCCAGCGCGGGCCCGGAGTAGATCTCGCCGGGCACCAGCTCGCCGTCGACGAGTGCCGTCCGCAGCGCGTCGAGGATCTGCCCGCGCACCGAGTGCCGGGCGACCTTCTGGGAGCCGGACCCGGGCACCGCCTGGAACGGCACGAGCACCGGCACGCCCGGTTCGTCCGAGCGGGAGGCCGTCTCTGGCACGCGGTCCTCCTGGTGGTTCCGGGCTCCTCCCCGAGGATAGGCGATCCGCCCCCACCTGCGACGACGCCCGCCGAGAGGACCGTACGAACCCACCAGGCACCCCGCCCGCCGCCGGTCCGGGCGGACCCCGCCCTGTTCCCCGCCCCCCATTTCAGCTAAGGTAAGCCTTACCTGAATTCAACCCGGGGGGATCCCGTCATGCCCGTAGCCACCCTCACCGCCGGCTCTCCGGTGTCGGAGGCGTACGCGCGACTGACGGCGGCCGTGCCCGGGATGCGGGTCACCGAGCTGTCCGCCTGCGATCCGGTCCCGCGCGGTGCCGGCTGGGTCGGTGCGGACGAGCTCGCCGCGGGCGGGGACGCCCTGGCCGCCTTCCTCGCCTGGGACGACGCGCAGGTCCTGCGCGACCACGGCCGCCGGGGCCGCCCCGACGTGATCGCCGGCTTCGGCCTGCACCGGTACGCCTGGTACGCCTGCCTGCTCGTGACGGCCCCGTGGTTCCTGCTCCGACGGGTGCCCACGGTCCCGGTCGCGGGCACCGCCTTCCACCGGACCGAGCGCCGACTGGCCGTCCGGACCGAGGGCTTCGCCTGCCTGCCGGACGACCCGGCGGCCGGCCTGCCCGGCGCCCGGGTGGTGGCCGACGAGGCCGGACTGCGGGCGGAGGTGCGGACAGCGGTGGCCGCGCACTTCGCCCCGCTGCTCGACGGCTTCGGGCCCCGGCTGCGCCGCGGCCGGCGCGCCCAGTGGGGCATGGCCACCGACGAGGTGGTCGACGGCCTCTGGTACCTCGCGCAGCGACTGGGCGAGGAGGACCGGGCCCGGGCCGAGCTCGAGCTGCTGCTCCCCGCCAACCAGGCCGCCCCCTACACCGGGGCGCCCGGCTTCCGGAACCTGACCGCCCCCGACGGCCGCGAACTGCCCACCCGCGACCGGGTCAGCTGCTGCCTCTCCTACACCCTGGACCCCGCGGACACCTGTCTGTCCTGCCCGCGCACCTCGGACGCCGAGCGGCTGCGCCGCATGACGGAGGAAGCGGCCTGCTGAGCCGCACCACCCGGCCGGCCCTGCCACTCCACCCGAACTGATGCGAATAATCGAACTCAACTCCCATGAGGCGAGCTGGAGTTCGAGACAGATCGCCCTATCCGGAGGTCCGCGCACCTCATTGGCGTTCTCTTGCCCCGAAACCCGCGTGCGCCCCCGAGCCGATCCGCCACTATGTCGCCCGAACGCCGCTCACGCGATGCAAGGGACACCGGATGAGACTGACCGACATATCGCTGGACTGGCTGCTGCCCGGCAGCCTGCTGATCCTGGGCGTGCTTGCGGCAGTGGCGGTGCTGGCGCGCGGCCGGCGCGAGGGTGAGAAGGCGGCGGCCGAGGACAGTTGGGAGCGCAGCGAGGAGCGGCGGCGGCGCAAGGAGGCCGTCTACGGCACCGCCTCGTATGTCCTGCTCTTCTGCTGCGCCGCGGTGGCGGCGGCGCTCTCCTTCCACGGCCTGGTCGGCTTCGGCCGGCAGAACCTCAACCTCTCGGGCGGCTGGGAGTTCCTGGTCCCCTTCGGCCTGGACGGCGCGGCCATGTTCTGCTCGGTGCTCGCCGTCCGCGAGGCCAGCCACGGCGACGCGGCCCTCGGCTCCCGGCTGCTGGTGTGGATGTTCGCCGGGGCGGCGGCCTGGTTCAACTGGGTGCACGCGCCGCGGGGCCTGGGCCACGACGGGGCGCCGCAGTTCTTCTCCGGGATGTCCCTGTCCGCCGCCGTGCTCTTCGACCGGGCCCTCAAGCAGACCCGCCGGGCGGCCCTGCGCGAACAGGGCCTGGTTCCACGGCCGTTGCCGCAGATCCGGATCGTCCGCTGGCTGCGGGCGCCCCGCGAGACCTTCGGCGCCTGGTCGCTGATGCTGCTGGAGGGCGTCCGCACCCTCGACGAGGCGGTCGAGGAGGTCCGCGAAGACAAGCGGGAGAAGGAGCAGACCCGGTTGCGCCGCCGCGAGCAACAGCGCCTGGAACGGGCCCACCTGAAGGCCATAGGACGTCAGAACCGCGCCTTCGGCCGGCCCCGCGGCCGGCAGGTGGAGGTGCCGGGTCTGACCACCGGCTCGGGCTCCGCGCCGGTCGGCGCGGAGCCCGCCATAGCGGAACCGGGACAACTGCCCCTGTTGCAGCGGCCCTCCCTGCAGGCCGTCGGCGGCCTCGGCTCCCCTGAGTCGCGGACCGTGGACCTGACGGCGGAGGACGACACCCAGACCATCCCCCGCCTCGACTCACTGGAGCGCAAACTGAAGGATCTGGAGCAGCAGTTCGGCTGATCCCGGCACGGCTGAGGGGCATCGCGCGAGCGGTGCCCCTCAGCCGTCCAGTTCGAACCAGACCACCTTCCCGGCCCCCTGGAGGCTCACGCCCCAGTCGTCGGCCAGGGCCTGCACCAGCAGCAGCCCCCGTCCGCTCGTACCGTCGTCGGCGGCCGGTACGAGCGATCTGGGGTGCTTGGCGGTGTGGTCCCGGACCTCCACCCGGAGCCGGGCGGCGGCGAGGGTCGCGGTGACCTCGGCGCCCTGGTCGGTGTGGACGAGTGCGTTGGTGACCAGTTCGGTGGCCAACAGCTCGGCCACGTCGGTCGATTCGGGCCTCCCCCAATGCCGCAGTAACTCCCGCAGCGCCGCCCGGACCTCACCCACGGCCCGTAGGTCGGCGCGCCGCAGGGTGCGGCTCATGCGCAGTTCCGTTCCCTCCTCGTCGGCCGGCTCCCGCGCCGCGGGCAGCCCCCTTCTCCCCTGCTTGCCGGTCTTCGCCCCCACCCGCACGGCGAACGTCACCCCTTCCTCGAACAGGTCTACGGGATGCATGCCCCGCGCGGGACCGCACACTCCTGCCGGTCACCGCGGGCTACGGCCGCGGTACGTTGCGGAGGTTGGCTCGGGCCATCTGGAGCATCCGGCCGACCCCGCCGTCGAGCACGATCTTGCTGGCCGAGAGGGCGAATCCGGTCACCATCTCGGCGCTGATCCGCGGCGGGATGGACAGGGCGTTGGGATCGGTCACCACGTCCACCAGTGCAGGTCCCCTGTGTGCCAGGGCGTCCTTCAGCGCCCCGGCGAGGTGCTTGGGCTTCTCCACCCGCACCCCGTACGCCCCGGCGGCGCGGGCGATCGCGGCGAAGTCCGGGTTGTGGTTGGTCGTCCCGTACGACGGCAGACCGGATACGAGCATCTCCAACTCGACCATGCCCAGGGATGAGTTGTTGAACAGGATTACTTTGACGGGCAGGTCGTACTGCACGAGGGTGAGGAAATCTCCCATCAGCATGGAGAACCCGCCGTCGCCCGACATCGAGATCACCTGCCGGCCCCGGTCGCTGAACTGCGCCCCGATCGCCTGGGGCAGCGCGTTGGCCATCGATCCGTGACTGAAGGAGCCGATGATACGGCGCCGGCCGTTGGGGGAGAGATAGCGCGCCGCCCACACGTTGCACATTCCCGTGTCCACCGTGAACACCGCGTCGTCGGAGGCCAGTTCGTCCAGGACGGACGCGACGTACTCGGGGTGGATGGGGGTGTGCTTCTCCACCTTGCGCGTGTACGCCTTGACCACGCCCTCGAGCGCGTCGGCGTGCTTCTTGAGCATCTTGTCGAGGAAGCGCCGGTCGGTCTTGGCCCGCACCCGCGGGGTCAGCGAGCGCAGCGTCTCCCGTACGTCCCCCCAGACGGCGAGGTCCAGCCGGCAGCGCCGGCCCAGGTTCTCGGGCCGGACGTCCACCTGGGCGATCTTCACGTCGTCCGGCAGGAAGGCGTTGTACGGGAAGTCCGTGCCCAGCAGGATCAGCAGGTCGCACTCGTGCGTGGCCTCGTAGGCCGCGCCGTAGCCGAGCAGCCCGCTCATCCCCACGTCGTACGGGTTGTCGTACTGGATCCACTCCTTGCCGCGCAGGGCGTGCCCCACGGGCGACTTGACGCGCTCGGCGAACTGCATCACCTCGGCGTGCGCCCCGGCGGTGCCGCTGCCGCAGAAGAGCGTCACCCGGTCGGCCTCGTCGATCAGCCGGGCCAGCTTCTCGATCTCCGCGTCGCCGGGCCGGACCGAGGGCCGGGCGGTGATCAGGGCCTGCTCGGCGGGCTTGTCCGGGGCCGGCTGGGAGGCGACGTCCCCGGGCAGCGCGACCACGCTGACGCCGCTGCGCCCGACGGCGTGCGCGATGGCGCTCTGCAGCAGCCGGGGCATCTGGCGCGGGTTGGAGATCAGCTCGCTGTAGTGGGAGCACTCGCGGAAGAGCTGGTCCGGATGGGTCTCCTGGAAGTAGCCCAGGCCGATCTCGGCGGACGGGATGTGCGAGGCCAGGGCGAGCACCGGGGCCATCGAGCGGTGGGCGTCGTAGAGGCCGTTGATCAGGTGCAGGTTGCCGGGCCCGCAGGAGCCCGCGCAGGCCGCCAGCCGGCCGGTGACCTGGGCCTCGGCACCGGCCGCGAAGGCCGCGGTCTCCTCGTGCCGGACCTGGATCCACTCGATGCCGCCGGTCCGGCGGATGGCGTCGACGACGGGGTTGAGGCTGTCGCCGACCACGCCGTACAGCCGCTGCACCCCGGCGCGGACCAGGGTGTCGACGAACTGCTCCGCCACGTTCTGCTTGGCCATGACAGGGGGCGCCCTTCCGCTCCGGCGGTGTGTGCGCCTCCCATCAACTCATCATCCCGGCGGTTACGCCTCCCAGACCGCGGCGGCCGTGCGGTCGTCGGCGTACCCCTTGACGCGCAGCTGCGTGTCGGCGAGGAAGGTGGCAAGGCCGGGCGGTCCGCCGGCCGCCGGGCCCCAGCGGCCGGACAGCGCCTCCGGGAGCAGCGGCTCCTCCCGCATCGGTTCGGCCAGTCCGGCGGAGCACACGAGCAGGGTGTCCCCGGGCCGGGCCAGCGAGGCCCGGAACCGGAAGGACCCCTCGGCGCGGCCGTCCTCCAGGTCCTCCCAGGCCCCGCCACGGAGCCGGAAGGCCCCGCCCTCGCCGGTGCCGAAGGCGATGCGGGTGTGGCATTCGGGGTCGATCGGCAGCAGCAGGCAGCGCAGGCCGGTCGGTTCCGGGTACTCCTGGGAGCGCAGCCGGCCGTACGCGCGGTCGGTGAGGCGCTGCAGGCCCGAGCGGAGGTCGTCGCGGCGGCCGGCCCGGATGTCGTCCCCCAGCCGCTCCTGGCTGCGGCCGATCGCCCCGGCGATCCAGCGGCACAGCTCGGCGTCGGCCTGGGGGGCGCCCGGCACGGCCCGGTCGCCGCCGGCCACGGCGATCAGCACCAGGGCGTTGTCCCCGCCGCCGAAGCGGGCCGTGAGCAGGCAGTCCCGGCGGACCTCGCCGCGGTAGCGGGCCGAGTCCCCGCGCACGGAGGCGGCCCGCAGGGTGTAGCGGCCGTACCGGGCGCCTTCGAGGACGGTGTCGTGCACCAGCGCCTCCAGCCCGGCCGGGTCGGTCCTGGGCAGTACCCCGGGCTCGCCCTCGTAGGTCGGCGGCCGGTCCCCGAGGTAGCGCACCACCGGCCGGTGCGGATGGCCCGGGACCACCGGCCGGTGCGGGTGCCCGGGCGCGGCGCCGGCCGGTGGCGCGGGCGGCTCGGCGGGCGGCGGTGGCACGGCCGGCGGCCCGGCCACGGTCCCTTCCGGCCCGCCCGCGGCCCCGGGCGGCGGTACCGGCGGCAGCACCGGCGGCGGCCCGCTGCGCTGCGCGGGCAGCCCGGGCGCGTGGCCCTGGCCCTGCGAGGTCTCCCCGGCGAGCCGGCCGTCCCCGGGGGCGGCGGGCGGCGCCTCGGGCGGGGGCGGTACCGCCGGCTCCGGTCCGGCCGGTGGCCCCGCCTCCGCCCCGGGCGCCGGTACCGCGAGGTCCACCACCGTCGGCGGCGGCTCCGCGGGCCCGGACGGCGGCACGGGCGGCGACCCGGCCTCGGGCGGCGCGCCCGGCGGGGCGCCCGGCGGCGCCTCCCAGGGTGCCCGGGGCCGCGGCGGCAGCCCCCCGGCCTGGTGCGGGTCGGGCGCGGGCGGCCCGGCCGCCGGCTCCGGCCGGGCGGGCGGCACCCCCGGCGCGGGCGGCGCCGCGGGCGGCGCGCTGAGGTGGGACGCCGCGTGGAAGTGGGCGTCCAGGGACTCTCCGGACGGCGGCGAGGAGTCCGGCGGGAAGTCCTCGTAGAGGTTCCGCCACCAGTCGTCCGCGTCCCCCTGCTGACTCATGCCCTTATTGTCCACCGCGGAAGGCGGGCGAAAACCTCTGAAAGGTCGTCAAAGAAACGGGTCCGCCGGGCGATCACACCCCCCACGGGAAGATCGCCCGGCGGACCGGTCTGCGGACGGACGGCTAGCGCACTGCGTACGCCTGGGCCACCGTCTGGGTCACCGAGTTGCCGTTGGCGTCGGTGAGTTCGAGCTTCAGCGAGACCGACTTGCCGGTGGCACCGGCGTGGTCCACCACCGCGCTCCAGCCGGAGCCGCTGCGCACCGTCCGGGCCTCGGTCCACTGCTCGCCGTCGTAGGAGTACGACAGCTTGGCCGCGACCAGCTTCCCGGGCTGGTAGCCGGCGTGGCCCGAGGCGCCGAGGCCGAGCCGGAGGCCGTTGCGGGCCGCGACCGTCTTCGCGCCGTCCTCCGGCAGGGAGATCCGCGGGAAGAGGATGCCCAGCGGCTGCGAGTAGGCGTTCTCGTCGAGGTGCGAGCGGAAGGTCCAGGTGGTCTGGACGGCGGTGGACCGCTGCCACACCCGGGCCGGCTGGCCTATCTTCTCGATGCTCTGCGTCAGTTCGTACGTACCGTCCTCGGCGGGCACCTCGAAGACGCCGGAGGGGGACCAGCTGTCGCCGATGACCTCGCCGTCGCGCTTCAGCTGAAGGCTGCCGATGTCGCCGAAGCCGCCCGGCTGGGCGTAGTGGTCCCGGTCGCCCCACATCGCGGAGGCGAAGCCGATCAGGTTGCCCTGCCGTTCGGCGGCCAGCAGCTCGCCGCCGTCGGCGGCGCGCGGGGCGACCGGCCCGACCACGCCGTCGTACCAGCTCTCGGTGCGCCCGGCGGCCGCCTTATAGGTGCGCTGGCGGTCCGTCATGAACTCGCCCCACGGGAAGCTGCTGGCGACCATGTGGTCCCAGGCCGTGGGTCCGGCGGTGTAGAACTCGGTGCGGGCGCCGGGCACCGCGACGGTGTCCAGGCTGCCGAAGAACACCGCCTGGCCCAGCGGCCGGTAGGCGCCGACCATGTCGATGAAGTCGGCGGCCACGCCCATCGAGCGGTACGTGGCGCGGACCGCGCCGAGCTGCCGGTCGTGCACCCGGTAGGTGCGGTCACCGCGCACCGCCCCGGTCTCCGGGAAGGCCAGGTTGTAGACGTACGGGCTCTTCGCCGTGGCCTGCCAGGCGAGGGTGACCTTGCCGCCGGCCAGCCGGGCCAGCAGCGCCTGCGCCTCGGCCGCCTCGATCGTCAGGGTGGGCAGGGAGCCGCCGGCGTAGCCGGTGAAGGCGGTCCAGCGGCCGGGGGTGCCCCGGTACAGCAGGAGGGCCCTGGCCCCGGCCGCCTGGGCGTCCCGGGCCAGTTCGTAGGTGTTGGTCCCGTCGGTGGCGACCAGCGCGACGGCCCCCTTGACGCCGGCCGCGGCCAGCTCCGCGGGGGTGCCGGTCTTGGCGTCGACCAGGGCGGCGCGGCTCCGGCCGTCGAGGTTGTCGCTGCCGGTGCTGGCGGTGATCGGGTGCAGCACCGGGCCGCCGACCGCCTTCAGTTCGGAGACCAGCGGCGCGGCGGCGCGCCAGTAGCTGCCGAACTCGAAGGTCCCGTGCGCGGGCCGGGCGTCGACCGAGGCGTAGTACCCGCGCAGGGTCCGGCCGCCCTGGGCGGTGCCGGCGTGCATCCAGTTGTCGCCCCAGGTGCGGGCGAAGGACAGGGTGCCGCTGCGGACCTCGGCGGGCCGGTCGGCGGCGACCTTCAGCCGGGCGGCCTTGCGGGCGTCGAGGACGACGGTCATCGCCTTGCGGACCTCGAGCTGCGGGCGGCCGAGGTAGCTGACCGAGTCCAGCAGCGTCGGGTCCGGGCCGGCGTCGGGGGTGGCGATGAAGCTGGAGAGGAAGTACGAGCCCGGGCGGACCCGGTAGACCTGGTCGGCCGAGCCCTCGTTGAAGCGGCGCTCGCCGCTGGCGTCGTCGGTGCCGATGAGGTCCACGGACGAGGGGCCGTCGGCCGGGTGGCCGGCCCGGTCGACCAGCTTGACCCGCAGGGTGACCGTCTCCGGCTGGACGTACAGCGAGAAGGGGGTGGAGACGGTGGTGCTGCCCGCGGTGGCCAGCACCCGGCCGGTGATGTCGCCGTACTGGGCGCGGGTGAGGTGCGCGGTCGGGTCCAGGGCGAGCGGGACCTTGACGGTCGCGCCGGCCGGGACGGTGACGGTGCGCTTGCCGAGCCGCGCGACCGGGGCCCGGACGGCCGAGCCGTCGTTGCCGGTGACCTGCTGGAGGGCGAGGTCGAGGGTGACGGGCTTGGTGCCGGAGTTGGTGTACGGCAGCCAGGCGGTGGTGCGGTCGGTGCGGTCCTGGGGCCAGTTGAAGCTGCCGCCCTGGACGGCGGGGGCGCCGGTGACCGTGGTGGTGATGGCGGCGTAGACGTCGAGCCGGCCGCCGCCGGTCTGGTGGGCGTCGCCGGGGATCCGCGGGTTCGCGGAGGAGACCAGGGCCGCCTTGATCTGCTGGGCGCTCCAGTCGGGGTGGCGCTGCTTGACGATGGCGGCGGCGCCCGCGACGTGCGGGGTGGCCATCGAGGTACCGGACATCGACTGGTAGGCGTACACGCCCCGGCCGCCCGCGTTGGCCGCGGAGATGTTCACGCCGGGGGCGGCGATCTCGGGCTTGAGGGTGTGCGCCAGGCCGGCCGGGCCGCGGCTGGAGAAGGAGGCCGTGGAGTCGTCCCGGTCCACCGCGCCGACGGTCAGCACGCTGGGCGCGCAGCCCGGCGAGGAGACGGTGTTCGGGCCGGGTCCGGCGTTGCCCGCGGCGATGACGAAGAGGGTGCCGGTGCTCTGCGCGAGGCGTTCGGCGGCCTGGCTCATCGGGTCGGTGCAGTCGGTCTCGGAGGGGTTGCCCAGGCTCATGGAGACCACGTCGGCCTTGTTGGCGACGGCCCACTCCATGCCGGCGATGATCCACGAGTCCTGGCCGAAGCCCTGGTCGTTGAGGACCTTGCCGTTCATGAGCTGGGTGCCGGGGGCGACGCCCCGCTTCGCGCCGTGGCTGGCGGCGCCGGAGCCGCCGACGGTGGAGATGGTGTGGGTGCCGTGGCCCTGGTGGTCGTCGGCGCTGTCCGAGTCGGTGAAGTTCTCGGTGGCGGCGATCCGGCCCTTGAGGTCGGGGTGCTCGGCGTCGGCGCCGGTGTCGAGGACGGCGACCTTGGTGCCCTTGCCGTCGTAGCCGGCGGCCCAGGCGCGGGTGGCGTTGATCTGCCGGGTGGAGCGCTCGAGGGTGGCCTGGGTCTTGCCGTCCAGCCAGAGCTTCTTGAGCCGGTTGGTGGTGCGCGAGCGGGGGTTCTGGAGGTCCGCCCAGAAGCGCGCCGCCTGCTGCTTGTCGGCGGTGAGGGCCACCGCGTCGACGGAGTCGAGGACCGCGCGCCGCTCGGCGCCGCTGGGGGCGGCCGGGGCGCTGCGGGAGACGTCGACGCCTCCGTCGTAGACGGCGATCAGCGGGAGCTTCTTGGTGTGCGCGTCGTCGTAGCCCTGCCGGATGAGGCCGGTGACGTTGAACAGGCGCTCGTCGACCTTGCCGGCGGCGAGGGCCGCGACGGCGCTCTGCGGGTAGACGTACAGGTCCTTGCCCGACTGGCGGGTCTGGACGAGCGGCTGGCTGCCGTCCTCGCGGGGCAGCGCGGTGGCGGCGGTGCGGCCGGCCGCGTCGGTGCTCACCAGCACGCGGTCGCCGGTGACGAGGGTCACCGTGACCGGGCCGGTGCGCCGCTGGGCGGCGCTCTCGCTGCCCACCAGCGGGTGCTTCGCCGGGCTTCCGCTTCCGTGCGGTGCCGGCTGTGCCAGCGCGGTGGACGGGGCGACCGCGGTGACGGCGAGGACGGCCGTGGTGGCCATCCCCAACGCCGTACGCGTTATCGGGCGCATCGCTCTCCCAGGGTCAATTCCGGCCTACATGGCCAAGCGGCGGTAATCGGACACGCCAAATGGCTTGTGACCAGCGGATGTTGGTGCTGCGGTGGCGCAACCTTGGCAGAGCGGCACCCGGTGCGGTGATGATGTTCCCCGGCGGGTTTGCGCCGTGGCTGTTTTCCGCCGCGGGACCCGGTCCCGCGGCGCCGGAGGGAGGGGTGGTTGGGGTGTTGGGTGCCCTAGGTCTCGATGAGGCTCAGGAGTCCGCTTATCGCGTGCTGGTCGCCCTGGGGGCGGCCGAGACGCCCGATCTGGCGCACCGGCTGACGCTGCCGGTGCCGCAGACCGAACGCGCGCTGCGGCACCTGGAGCGGCACGGCCTCGCCGCGCAGTCCTCGGCCCGGCCGGGCCGCTGGGTGGCCGCCCCGCCCGGGGTGGCCCTGGGGGCGCTGCTGACCCAGCAGCGGCACGAGCTGGAGCAGGCCGAGCTGGCGGCGGCCCTGCTGGCCGAGGAGTACCGGGCGGAGGCGGCGGAGCCGGCCGTGCACGACCTGGTCGAGGTGGTGACCGGGGCCAGCGCAGTGGCGCACCGTTTCGTCCAGCTCCAGCTCGGTGCGGCCGAGGAAGTGTGCGCGCTGGTCACCGGGCAGCCCCAGGTGGTCACCGGTACCGACAACGAGGCCGAGGAGCGGGCGGCGGACCGCGGGGTGGAGTACCGGGTGGTGATCGAGCGGGACGTGCTCGGCCTGCCGAACGGCCTGGTGGAGGCCACCACCGCGCTCGGCCGGGGCGAGCAGGTCCGGGTCATCGGGCGGGTGCCGACCAAGCTGGTGATCGCGGACCGGAGCCTGGCGATGGTGCCCCTGACCGGCCGCGGCAGCGCCGAGCCGGCCGCGCTGGTGGTGCACGCCAGCGGACTGCTGGAGTCGCTGATGGGCCTCTTCGAGGCGGTCTGGCGGCAGGCGCTGCCGCTGCGGCTGGGCCCCTCGGGCCAGGTGGCCGAGGACACCTCCGTACCGGACACCGCGGACCTGCAGATCCTGTCGCTGCTGCTGTCGGGCATGACGGACGCCAGCGTGGCCAAGCACCTGGACCTCGGCCTGCGGACCGTGCAGCGCCGCGTCAAGGGCCTGATGGAGCTGACCGGGGTGACCACCCGCCTCCAGCTCGGCTGGCACGCGTACGAACGGGGCTGGGTGGCCCGCTGACCAGCGCGCTTGGGTGGCCCGACGGCAGTCGGTCCGGCAGGCTGATGCAATGGACCTGCCCGAGCAACTCCTGGTGGGCCTGGTGCTGCTGCTGGGGGTCCTCGGCGTGCTGGTGCCGGGCGTGCCGGGCACCTGGCTGGTCTGGGCGGGGCTGCTGTGGTGGTGCCTGCACGAGCGGACCGGGCTGGCGTGGGTGCTGCTGGTGGGCTCGACGGCGCTGCTGCTGGTGATCCAGGTGGTGAAGTGGCTGCTGCCGCCGCGCCACCTGCGCGGCACGGGGGTCACCCGGCGGATGGTGGTCTACGCGGGCTGCGGCGCGCTGCTGGGCTTCTTCCTGCTGCCGGTGCTGGGGGCGGTACCGGGCTTCGTGGGCGGGATCTACTTGTGCGAGCGGCTGCGCCTGGGCAGCCGGGGCGAGGCCGCCGCCTCCACCCGCGTCGTCATGCGCGCCGTCGGCACGAGCGTCCTGGTCGAGCTCTTCGCCTGCCTCCTCGTAGCCGGCGCCTGGCTGGGCGCCGTCCTCTGGGGCTGACCCCCGCGCATCCCGATCGCCCGCCCCCGAAGCCCCCCTCCCCCAGACCTAAGCCCCCAGCCCGATGCGCCCGGGCCCCTCCCCCGGCGAAGCTGATGGGCATGAGGGACTTCGACGGCTTCACGGAAGCCGAGCGCGCGTATCTCGCGGAACAGCGGCTCGGGCGGTTGGCCACGGTGGACGCCGCGGGCCAGCCGCAGGCCAATCCGGTGGGGTTCTTCCCGCAGGAGGACGGGACGGTCCTGGTCGGCGGGATGGCCATGGGGGACTCGAAGAAGTGGCGCAATCTGCTCGCGAACCGGAAGCTCGCCCTGGTCGTGGACGACCTGGCGAGCACCCGGCCCTGGCGGGTCCGCGGTGTCGAGATCCGCGGCGAGGCCGAGCTGCGCACCGGCCCGCACGACCTGGGCCCCCACTTCAGCCAGGAGGTCATCGCCATCCACCCCCGCCGCATCCACAGCTGGGGCCTGGACTGACACCCGGCGACCGCCCACGGGGGGGCGGCCGCCGGGTAGGCCGTACGACGCCGACGAGCGGCGAACGGACGGCAGCCGCACGAACGCCGGACGCAGCCACGCCGGACGTCAGGCGACCGCCACCCCGCCTCAGTAGTCCGTCCGGCCGCCCCGCTTGGCGGCGTAGTTGGCGCGGCCCTCGGAGCTCTTCATCTTCCAGTCGCGGCGGAGGTCGGCCCGCAGCCGGGCGTCGGTCTTGGCGACGATGCGCTGGTTCTCGCGCAGCAGCTTGCGGTAGCTCTCCAGCCGCCGGTGCGGGAGTTCACCGCTGTCGAGGGCGGCCAGCACCGCGCAGCCGGGCTCCGCCTCGTGGGCGCAGTCCTGGAAGCGGCAGCGGGCCGCGTACTCCTCGATCTCCGAGAAGACCTGGCCCACGCCCGCCTCGGCGTCCCACAGGCCGACGCCGCGCAGCCCCGGCGTGTCGATCAGTACGCCCCCGCCCGGCAGGGCGAGCAGGTTGCGGGTGGTCGTGGTGTGCCGGCCCTTGCCGTCGACGTCGCGGGTGGCCTGGACGTCCATGACGTCCGCCCCCAGCAGCGCGTTGGCCAGGGTGGACTTGCCCGCGCCGGAGGTGCCGAGCAGCACGCTGGTGCCGTCGGCGACCACCGCGGCCAGCACGTCGGTGCCCTCGCCGGTGTGCGAACTGACGGTGAGCACCTGGACCCCGGGCGCGGCGGACTCCACGTCCTGCACCAGGTGGGCCAGGGTGACCGGGTCCGGCACCAGGTCGGCCTTGGTCAGGACCAGCAGCGGCTGCGCGCCGGACTCCCAGGCCAGGGCCAGGAAGCGCTCGATGCGCCCGAGGTCCGGGTCCAGGGCGAGCGAGACCGCGATGATCGCGTGGTCGACGTTGGCGGCGAGGATCTGCCCCTCGGACCGCTGGGAGGAGGTGGAGCGCACGAAGGCGGTCCGGCGCGGCAGGTACGCCTTCACGTAGCGCGGGTTGCCGTGGGCCTCCACGGCCGCCCAGTCGCCGGTGCAGATGACCCGGAGCGGGTCGTGGGGGGTGACGAAGGCGGTGTCGGCCCGGACCGGACCGGCTTCGGTGACGAGGTCGCACTGGCCGCGGTCGACCCGGACCACCCGGCCGGGGACCAGGCCCTGGTCGGCGTACGGCTCGAAGGCCGCGGCCCAGGCGTCGTCCCAGCCGAGGGCACGCAGGGTGGGGAAGTCCGAGATCGACGAAGCGGTCTGCGGGAAGGAGAGAGACAAGGGGAACCCTTCACAAGGGTGGCCCCGGCTGCCGCGCGGCGGTGCCGTGCGGAGACTGCCGCCCGGCGGTGCCGGTGCGGAAGGAGGAAAGGGTGAAGGTCAGCCGGAGGCCACGGAGATGGCGGAGACGAGCTTCTGAATGCGGGCAGCGCCCTGCGTGACGACACTCATCGAGGTCCACCTCCAGCTCTTGTGAAACGGCTTGACCGGTCCGGGGGCGTGGCGCCCCTCGAACACGTCACGACGATAACGGAGGCCCCGCGGCCGCCGCCAATTCTTTTTCGGCTGCCCCCGGCTTCCTTCCGCACCCGCTCAGTGCCGCCAGTGGCTCTCCTTGCGGAGCCGGGCCTGGACGTCGTCCGGAGGCAGGAACTTCGACCAGCGCTCGGGGAACTCCGAGGGCATCCCGCCGTCGTCCTCGTCGTCCTCCGACTCGCCCTCGGCCAGCGCCCGCCAGGCCGCCGCCCGGGCCACCAGCTGGGCCGCCTCGGCCTCCTTGACGCGTTCGTTGGCCTCGCGGGCGGCCGCGGTGGCCACCGAGGGCCACACCCGGTCGATGGCCGCGTTGACCGCGGCCCCCACGAGCACCGCGAAGGCCGAGATGCCGATCCACAGCAGCACCGCCACCGGGGCGGCCAGTGAGCCGTAGATCGTCGGCCCCTCGACGGTGTTGGTGAGGTAGATCCGCAACAGGAAGCTGCCCAGCACCCACATGGCGAGGGCGACCAGCGCCCCCGGCACGTCCTCGATCCAGGGCGACCGGACCGGCACCGACACGTGGTACAGCGTGGTCAGGAAGGCCACCGACAGCAGCGTGACGGTGGGCCAGTACAGGACGGAGATGACCTCCGTGCTCCAGGGCACGATCCGCACCACCGCGTCCGGGCCCACCACCATCAGCGGCAGCACCACCGCGCCGATCAGCAGGGCGACGACGTAGAGCAGGAAGGCCAGCAGCCGGGTCTTGACGATGCCGCGGTGCCCGTCGAGGCCGTACATGACGGTGATGGTGTCGATGAAGACGTTCACCGCGCGGGAGCCGGACCAGAGGGCGAAGGCGAAACCGAGCGAGATGATGTCCGGCCGGCCGCGGCTGGTGACGTCGTCCAGCAGCGGCTTGGCGACGTCGTTGACGCCCCGGTCGGACAGGACCGTGCCGACCGCGTTGAGGATGTTCTCCTCGATGCTGGCGACGGTGGTGCCGTGGGTCCAGCCGTCCACGTAGCCGAGCAGGCCGATCAGGCCCAGGAACAGCGGCGGCAGGGACAGCAGGGTGAAGAAGGCCGCCTCGGCCGCGAGCCCGAGGATGCGGTACTCGATGCACGAATTGACCGTGTCCTTGAGCAGCAGCCAGGCCATCTTGCGCTTGGAGACGTTGCGGTACAGGGCTCTGGCCCTGTGGAGCCGCCCCGGTGGGGGCTCGGGTGTTTCGTTTGCTGCCTGCACGTCTTTACCGTATCGGCATGGCACCCAGCACCCATACCGTGACCAATCAGGTCCCGCCACTGACCGGGTACGACGTCTTCGGTACCGATCTTGCACTGGCGGCGGGGGTGGCCCGGCACCTGCCCCCCGAACTCCTGGACGACGCACGGGCGGAGCTCGCCTGGAACGGCCGCGCGGCGGGGTCCGCGCAGGTCCAGGAGTGGGCCGCGCGGGCGGAGCGCAACACGCCGCGGCTGCGCACCCACGACCGGTCCGGACACCGGGTCGACGAGGTGGAGTTCGACCCGGCCTGGCACCGGCTGCTCGGGCGGGCGGTGTCCTCGGGGCTCACCGACGCCTGGGACCGGCCGGGCGGCCACGTCCGGCGCGCCGCCGGGTTCTACGTGTGGACCCAGGCCGAGGCCTCCCACCTGTGCCCGGTGTCCATGACCCACGCGGCGGTACCGGCGCTGCGGGCCGAGCCGGAACTCGCCGCCGAGTGGGTGCCGAAGGCCGTGTCCCGGGTGTACGAGCGGGAGCTGCGGCCGGTGGCGGCCAAGCCGGGCGTCCTGCTCGGCATGGCGATGACCGAGAAGCAGGGCGGCAGCGACGTACGGGCCGGCACCACGGCCGCCCGGCCGCTGGCCGCGGCCGGCGAGTACCTGCTGACCGGGCACAAGTGGTTCTGCTCGGCGCCGATGAGCGACGGCTTCCTGGTGCTGGCGAAGGTGGCCGGCCCGGACGGCGACACGGCCGACGCCGCGCCGACCTGCTTCCTGGTGCCGCGGGTACTGCCGGACGGCGGCCGCAACCCCTTCCGGCTCCAGCGCCTCAAGGACAAGCTCGGCAACCGCGCGAACGCCTCGGCGGAGGTGGAGTTCGACGGCACCTGGGCCCGCCGGGTCGGCGAGGAGGAGCGCGGGCTGCGCACCATCATGCCGATGGTGGCCGCCACCCGGCTCGACTGCGTGGCCGGTTCGGCGGCGCTGATGCGCCAGGCGCTGGTGCAGGCCGCGCACCATGCGGCGCACCGTTCCGCCTTCGGCTCGAAGCTGGCCGACAAACCGCTGATGCGCAACGTCCTGGCCGACCTGGCCGTGGAGTCGGAGGCGGCGACCACGCTGCTGCTGCGGCTGGCGGCGGCGCTGGACGCGGACACCGACGCGGAGCGGGCCTTCGCCCGGATCGCGGTGCCGGTGGCGAAGTTCTGGGTGACCAAGCGCTGCACCCCGGTGGTGGCCGAGGCGCTGGAGTGCTTGGGCGGCAACGGGTACGTGGAGGAGTCGGTGCTGCCGCGGCTGCTGCGGGAGTCCCCGCTGAACTCCCTGTGGGAGGGCTCGGGCAACGTCCAGGCGCTGGACGTGCTGCGGGTCCTCCAGGGCGAGCCGATGGCGCTGAACGCCTTCCTCCAGGAGGTGGGGCGGGCCCGGGGCGCCGACCACCGGCTGGACGCGGCGATCCGGGGGCTGCTGACCGAGCTGGCCGACCTGGAGGGCATCGAGGCGCGGGCCCGGCGGCTGGCCGAGCGGATGGCGCTGGTGCTCCAGGGGGCACTGCTGGTGCGGTGGGCCCCGCCGGAGGTGGCGGACGCCTTCTGCGCGGCGCGGCTGGGCGGGGACGGCGGGGCGTCCTTCGGGACGCTGCCGCACACCCTGGACCTCGGGTCGATCGTGGACCGGATCCTGCCGGGGTGATTCCGGTTCGCGGGCATGCGTAGGGGGTGGCACCGCGCCGACTCGGCACCACCCCCGACACTTCGCCCCGAGGAGGAGCTGCAACACCGTCGAACGGCGTTGCGCACAGTTTCGGTCGGCTGACCGGGACTTGGCGAGGGTTGCACACCGTTGCAACCCTTACCGCGCGCGGGCCGCGCGGGCCCCGGACCGGACCAGGCTGGTGCGTTGCGGGGTCCGTGACGCACAATCCGGTTCAGTACGGGGAGGATCCGGTGACCGACGCCGCTGTCGACTTGGCCAGGCTCTCGGCCATGGATGCCGGGCAGGCGTCGCGCCTGCTCAAGGGCATCCGGTCCGCCGCGCTGTCCGGACGGCGGCCGCCGGCCGCGCCCCGCCCGGACATCGCCGAGTCCTGGCGCCGGATGCTGGCGCGCGGGGTCCACCCGGACCGGGA
The DNA here is from genome assembly GCF_040684615.1 of Streptomyces sp. NPDC089919. Taxonomy (NCBI): domain Bacteria; kingdom Bacillati; phylum Actinomycetota; class Actinomycetes; order Kitasatosporales; family Streptomycetaceae; genus Streptomyces; species Streptomyces sp. NPDC089919. The sequence goes on along the minus strand of NZ_JBFBGK010000114.1, from coordinate 8,444 downwards.
CAACCGGTCGCGGATGCTGACCTTGGCCGAAACCGAGCAGCGGCGGGGCGCCTCCCCGCTGCGCGAGGTGTTGCCGGTGTTGCGGGAGGGGCTGCTGCCCACGCTGGACGAGTCGCTGCACATCATGGTCGTCGCCGACGCGGAGGGCCGGCTGCTGTGGCGCGAGGGGCACACCTCGATCCTCAAGAAGGCGGACCGGCTGGGCTTCGAGGTCGGGGCCGACTGGGACGAGCGGGTGGTGGGCACCAACGGCGTCGGGACGGCGCTGGTGACCCGCCGGCCGGTCCAGGTCTTCTCGGCGGAGCACTTCGTCAGCAGCCATCACGACTGGACCTGCGCCGGAGCCCCGATCCACGATCCCCGGGACGGGCGGCTGCTCGGGGTGGTGGACGTGAGTGGTCCGCTGGCGACGATGCACCCGGCGACGCTGGCGTGGGTGTCCTCGGTGGCCCGGCTGGCGGAGAGCGCGCTGGAGGTGCGGCACCTGCGGGCCCTGGAGGGGCTGCGGACGGTGGCCGCGCCGCTGGTGGCCCGGCTGGCCGGCCGGGCGCTGGCGGTGGACGCGCAGGGCTGGCCGGCCGCGGTGACCGGGATGAGCGCCCCGGAGCGGGTGCCGCTGCCGAAGTCCTTCGGGCCGGGTCCGGTGTGGCTGCCGGCGCTGGGCGACTGCGTGGTGGAGCCGCTGCCGGGCGGCTGGCTGATCCGCGTCACGGAGGCGCGGACCGCCGGCGAGGCCAGCCGGCTGCGGCTGGACCTGCGCGGGCCCCGGTGGACGGCCACCGTCTCCGGGGCGGCCGGCAGCTGGACCCACGAGCTCAGCCCGCGCCACGCCGAGCTGCTGTTCCTGCTGTCCCGCTCGGGGCCCGGCGGGCCGCGCGAGGGCTGGTCGGCGGCCGAGCTGGCGGCGGAGATCTTCGGCGACCCGACCCGGACCGTGACGGTGCGCGCCGAGCTGTCGCGGGTGCGGCGGCACCTGGCGGGGGTAATGGCGCACCGGCCGTACCGGTTCGCCGAGGACGTGCGGGTCGAGGTGCTGGCGCCGGCCGACCCGGTCGGGCTGCTGCCGCACTCCACGGCGCCCACCGTGGTCGGGGCCCGCTTGGGGCCCGGCTGCCGGCCGTGATTCCCTGGCGGGCATGAGCATCACTCTCACCACCTGGTCGCTGGAGCAGACCTCGCCCGCGGACCTCACCCCCGCGGCCGGCACCCTCGGCGACGGCATCCGCATCGAGCGGGCCGAGGTGCCCTCGCCCGAGTTCAGCCGCTTCCTGTACGCCTCGGTCGGCCAGGACATCCACTGGACGGACCGGCTCGCGCTCTCCTACGAGGAGTGGACGAAGTACCTGGCCCGCCCCGGGGTCGAGACCTGGGTGGCCTACGACCGGGGCACCCCGGCGGGGTACGTCGAGCTGGACCCGCAGGACGACGGCGTGGTGGAGATCATGTACTTCGGCCTGCTGCCGGCCTTCCGCGGCCGGCGCATCGGCGGGCACCTGCTGAGCGTGGGCACCGCCCGGGCCTGGGACCTGGCCGACCGCTGGCCGGACCGGGAGCCGACCCGCCGGGTGTGGGTGCACACCTGCAGCCAGGACGGGCCGACCGCCATGGACAACTACCAGCGCCGCGGCTTCCGGGTCTTCCGGACCGAGACGGAGGAGAAGGCGGAGGGCCCGACCCCGGGCCCCTGGCCCGGCGCCTGACCGCCCGGCCGTGACGGGGCCCGGGGGTGTCCCCCGGGCCCCTTCTGTGGTGATCCACGCCACAGCGTCTCGCGATTCGAGACCTTCTCGTCCACATGACGGACACTAGTGGACTCCTCCAAGCGCCGCGTGCCACGCTTCCGCCATGACTGGAGCTGGAATTGCCTTGGTGAGTCGGCGGCACGTCGACCTCGGCCGCGTGTCCAGCGCCATCTGTCCGGCGGGCTGACCGAACCAGCCACGCCGCTCTTTCGCCGTCCCCGTCGTCGCGGACGCGTCGATCCCCCTGAGGCCGAAACAGGCCCCCGTGTACCCGAAACGGGGCCCCGCTTCGCCGCACCCGCACGCATCCGTGCAGGTCACCGCAGTAACGGGGTCATTGCCGCCGCTTCTTTTCCCCTGCCCCCGCCGCCACTGAAGGACGTACCGCCATGGCCGCCACCCCCGAACAGCCCACCGCAGCAGCCGCGCGCCGCAAGACCGGCCGCCACCGCGGCGAAGGCCAGTGGGCCGTCGGCCACTTCACGCCCCTCAACGGCAACGAGCAGTTCAAGAAGGACGACGACGGTCTCAATGTGCGGACACGCATTGAGACGATCTACTCCAAGGCCGGATTCGACTCGATCGACCCCAACGACCTGCGCGGACGCATGCGCTGGTGGGGCCTGTACACCCAGCGCAAGCCCGGGATCGACGGCGGCAAGACCGCGATCCTGGAGCCCGAGGAGCTGGACGACGAGTTCTTCATGCTGCGCGTCCGCATCGACGGCGGCCGGCTGACCACCGAGCAGCTGCGGGTCATCGGCGAGATCTCGCAGGAGTTCGCCCGCGGCACCGCCGACGTCACCGACCGCCAGAACGTCCAGTACCACTGGATCCGGATCGAGGACGTCCCGGAGATCTGGAACCGCCTGGAGGCGGTCGGCCTGTCGACCACCGAGGCCTGCGGCGACACCCCGCGCGTCATCCTGGGCTCGCCGGTGGCCGGCATCGCCGAGGACGAGATCATCGACGGCACCCCCGCCATCGACGAGATCTACCGCCGCATCGTGGGCAACAAGGACTTCTCCAACCTGCCCCGCAAGTTCAAGTCCGCGGTCTCCGGCTCCCCGCTGCTGGACGTGGCCCACGAGATCAACGACATCGCCTTCGTCGGCGTGGAGCACCCCGAGCACGGCCCCGGCTTCGACGTCTGGGTCGGCGGCGGCCTCTCCACCAACCCCAAGCTGGGCGTCCGGCTGGGCACCTGGGTCTCCCTGGAGGAGGTCCCGGACGTCTACACCGGCGTCATCTCGATCTTCCGCGACTACGGCTACCGCCGGCTGCGCAACCGCGCCCGCCTGAAGTTCCTGGTCGCCGACTGGGGCCCGGAGAAGTTCCGCCGGGTCCTGGAGGACGAGTACCTGGAGCGCAAGCTGACCGACGGCCCCGCCCCGGCCCAGCCGGTGCAGCAGTGGCGCGACCACGTCGGCGTGCACCGCCAGAAGGACGGCCGCTTCTACGTGGGCTTCGCCCCGCGGGTCGGCCGCGTGGACGGCGCCACCCTCACCAAGATCGCGGACATCGCGGAGAGCCACGGCTCGGGCCGGGTGCGCACCACCGCCGAGCAGAAGATGATCGTGCTCGACGTCGAGGAGGCCCAGGTCGACTCGCTGGTCTCCGCCCTGGAGGCGCTGGACCTGCGGGTCAAGCCGTCCCCCTTCCGGCGCGGCACCATGGCCTGCACCGGCATCGAGTTCTGCAAGCTGGCCATCGTCGACACCAAGGACCGCGGGTCCTCGCTGATCGACGAGCTGGAGCGCCGGCTGCCGGACTTCGCCGAACCGCTCACCATCAACATCAACGGCTGCCCGAACGCCTGCGCCCGTATCCAGGTGGCGGACATCGGTCTCAAGGGCCAGCTGGTCCTGGACGACGAGGGCAACCAGGTCGAGGGCTTCCAGGTGCACCTGGGCGGCGCCCTGGGCCTGGAGGCCGGCTTCGGCCGCAAGGTCCGCGGCCTCAAGGTCACCTCGGCCGAGCTGCCCGACTACGTCGAGCGCGTGGTCACCCGCTTCGAGGCCGAGCGCACCGAGGGCGAGCGGTTCGCCGCCTGGGTCGCCCGCGCCGACGAGAAGAGCCTGTCGTGAGCGAGCGCGCCGCCCCCTTCTACTGCCCGTACTGCGGCGACGAGGACCTGTTCCCCAACGAGCAGGGGCACGGCGCCTGGGAATGCCGGTCGTGCAATCGAGCCTTCCAGCTGAAGTACCTCGGGCTGCTGGCCCGCGGTTTTCAGTCCAACGACGCTGGAGGGGAAGAGATATGACGACGACTGCGCAGACCGGTGAGCTGAAGGCGCTGGCCGAGCAGGCCGGCCGGGACCTCGAGGACGCCTCGGCCCTGGAGATCCTCGCCTGGGCCGTGGAGCACTTCGGCCCGCGCTTCTGCGTCACCTCCTCCATGGAGGACGCGGTGGTCGCCCACCTCGCCGCCCGGGTCCGCCCCGGCGTGGACGTGGTCTTCCTGGACACGGGCTACCACTTCGAGGAGACCATCGGCACCCGCGACGCGGTCGAGGCCGTGATGGACGTCAAGGTCATCACCCTCACCCCCCGCCAGAGCGTGGCCGAGCAGGACGCCGAGTACGGCCCGAAGCTGCACGACCGGGACCCGGACCTGTGCTGCGCGCTGCGCAAGGTCAAGCCGCTGGAGGAGGGCCTGACCGGGTACGACGCGTGGGCCACCGGCCTGCGCCGCGAGGAGTCCCCCACCCGGGCGAACACCCCCGTGGTCGGCTGGGACGAGAAGCGGCAGAAGGTCAAGGTCTCGCCGATCGCCCGCTGGACCCAGGACGACGTGGACGCCTACGTCACCGAGCACGGCGTGCTCACCAACCCGCTGCTGATGGACGGCTACGCCTCGGTCGGCTGCGCCCCCTGCACCCGCCGGGTCGCGGCGGGCGAGGACGCCCGCGCCGGCCGCTGGGCGGGCCGGGCCAAGACCGAGTGCGGGCTGCACGGCTGATGACGGAACGTACGGAGAAGCAGATGAGCGTGACGGACCAGGGTGCCACCGTATGGCTGACCGGTCTGCCGAGCGCGGGCAAGACCACCATCGCCTACGCGCTGGCCGAGCGGCTGCGCGGCGAGGGCCACCGGGTGGAGGTGCTCGACGGGGACGAGATCCGCGAGTTCCTTTCCGCGGGCCTCGGCTTCAGCCGCGAGGACCGGCACACCAACGTCCAGCGGATCGGCTTCGTCGCCGAACTGCTCGCGAGCAACGGCGTCAAGGCGCTGGTCCCGGTGATCGCCCCCTTCGCGGACAGCCGGGAGGCGGTCGCGAAGCGGCACGCCGCCGCCGGCACGACCTACCTCGAGGTGCACGTGGCCACCCCGGTCGAGGTCTGCTCCGAGCGGGACGTGAAGGGCCTCTACGCCAAGCAGGCCGCGGGCGAGATCTCCGGGCTCACCGGGGTCGACGACCCGTACGAGGCCCCCACGGCCCCGGACCTGCGGATCGAGTCGCACACCCAGTCCGTCACCGAGTCCGCGGCGTCGCTGTTCGCGCTGCTCAACGAGAGGGGTCTGGCATGACCACGGTCGCCCACCTGCACGGGGACACCGACGCTCCCTACGCGCTGTCCCACCTGGACTCCCTGGAGTCCGAGGCGGTGCACATCTTCCGCGAGGTGGCGGGCGAGTTCGAGAAGCCGGTGATCCTCTTCTCCGGCGGCAAGGACTCCATCGTCATGCTGCACCTGGCGCTCAAGGCCTTCGCCCCGGCGCCGGTCCCCTTCACGCTGCTGCACGTCGACACCGGGCACAACTTCCCCGAGGTCATCGAGTACCGCGACCGCGCGGTGGCGAAGCACAACCTGCGCCTGCACGTGGCCTCGGTGCAGGAGTACATCGACGCCGGCAAGCTGCGCGAGCGGCCCGACGGGGTCCGCAACCCGCTGCAGACCGTCCCGCTGACCGAGGCGATCCAGCAGCTGAAGTTCGACGCGGTCTTCGGCGGCGGCCGCCGCGACGAGGAGAAGGCCCGCGCCAAGGAGCGGGTGTTCTCGCTGCGCGACGAGTTCTCCCAGTGGGACCCGCGCCGCCAGCGCCCCGAGCTGTGGCAGCTCTACAACGGCCGGCACGCCGCCGGCGAGCACGTGCGCGTCTTCCCGCTCTCCAACTGGACCGAGCTGGACGTGTGGCAGTACATCGCCCGCGAGGGCATCGAGCTGCCGGAGATCTACTTCGCCCACGAGCGCGAGGTCTTCACCCGCAACGGCATGTGGCTGACCGCCGGCGAGTGGGGCGGCCCGAAGGCGACCGAGCAGGTCGAGACCCGGCTGGTCCGCTACCGGACGGTCGGCGACATGTCCTGCACCGGTGCCGTCGACTCCGACGCCACCACGCTCGACGCGGTGATCGCCGAGATCGCCGTCTCCCGCCTCACCGAGCGGGGCGCGACCCGGGCGGACGACAAGCTGTCCGAGGCCGCGATGGAAGACCGCAAGCGCGAAGGGTACTTCTAGCCATGACCAGCACCACCGAGCAGCTCAGCGCCACCACGCTGCTGCGCTTCGCCACCGCGGGTTCCGTCGACGACGGCAAGTCCACCCTGGTCGGCCGCCTGCTGCACGACTCGAAGTCGGTCCTGGAGGACCAGCTCGAGGCCGTGGAGCGGGTCTCCGCCGACCGCGGGCAGGACGCCCCGGACCTCGCGCTGCTCACCGACGGCCTGCGGGCCGAGCGGGAGCAGGGCATCACCATCGACGTGGCGTACCGCTACTTCGCCACCGCGCGCCGCCGGTTCATCCTGGCCGACACGCCGGGGCACGTGCAGTACACCCGGAACATGGTCACCGGCGCCTCCACGGCCGAGCTGGCCGTGGTCCTGGTCGACGCGCGCAACGGCGTGGTCGAGCAGACCCGCCGGCACGCGGCCGTCGCCGCCCTGCTGCGCGTCCCGCACGTGGTCCTCGCGGTCAACAAGATGGACCTGGTCGACTTCGAGGAGCAGGTCTTCGCGAAGATCGCCGAGGAGTTCACCGCGTACGCCTCGGAGCTGGGCGTGCCGGAGATCACCGCCATCCCGATCTCGGCGCTGGCCGGGGACAACGTGGTCGAGCCCTCCGCGACCATGGACTGGTACGGCGGCCCGACGGTGCTGGAGCACCTGGAGACCGTCCCGGTCAGCCACGACCTGACCGCCTGCCCGGCCCGCTTCCCGGTGCAGTACGTGATCCGCCCGCAGAGCGCCGAGCACCCCGACTACCGCGGCTACGCGGGCCAGATCGCCTCGGGCGTGCTGCGGGTCGGCGAGGCCGTGACCGTGCTGCCTTCCGGCCGCACCTCGGTGATCGAGGGCATCGACGCCCTCGGCGAGAGCGTGGACATCGCCTGGGCGCCGCAGTCGGTGACGCTGCGGCTGGCGGACGACATCGACATCTCGCGCGGCGACCTGATCGCGCCGACCGCCAGCGCGCCGGCGATCACCCAGGACGTCGTGGCGACCGTCTGCCACGTGGCCGACCAGCCGCTGACCGTGGGCGCCCGGGTGCTGCTCAAGCACACCACGCGCACGGTGAAGGCGATCGTCAAGGAGATCCCCTCCAAGCTGACGCTGGACGACCTGTCCCAGCACCCGGAGCCCGGGCAGCTGGTGGCCAACGACATCGGCCGGGTCGTGGTGCGCACCGCCGAGCCGCTGGCGCTCGACACCTACGCCTCCTCGCGCCGCACCGGGTCCTTCCTGCTGATCGACCCGGCGGACGGCACGACGCTGACGGCCGGCATGGCGGGCGAGGCCTTCGCCGCCAAGCCCGCGGCCGAGGCCGACGCGGCCGACGACGGCTGGGACTTCTGACGTGCCCGCCGACGTCTTCTCCACCTTCGCGAAGGAGGGCGGCCGGGTAGGGAGCGGCGCCCTCGGCAGCGGCCAGGGAGGGGTGGGCCGATGTGTGCGATGACGTACGCGCACTGCCCGCGCGCCCTCCCGCCGTACCCGCCCCCGCGAAGATCCGAAGCCTTCCCGGCCGCGTACCCGGACCAGTGATCCGGAGTACGTGAGTCCCGGGCCTCCGAGAGGAACCCCTCCCGTGCCTGCCACCCGCACCTCCCCGCACCGCCCGCTCCTCGCCGCCGCGGCGCTCCCGCTGCTGGCCGGCCTCCTCGCCTCGTGCGGGTACGGCTCCCAGGCCGCGGAGGACGGGCCGGCGAACGTGGCGGCCACCGGCAAGAAGCTCTCCGCCGACGAGGTCCGGATCGGCTACTTCCCGAACCTGACCCATGCGACGGCGCTGGTGGGTGTGCAGGAGGGCCTGATCGCCAAGGAGTTGGGCGGCACGAAGCTGGCCGCGCAGACCTTCAACGCCGGCCCTTCCGAGATCGAGGCCCTCAACGGCGGCTCCCTCGACATCGGCTTCATCGGCCCCTCGCCCTCGATCAACGCCTACGTCAAGTCCAAGGGCGCGGCCCTGCGGATCATCTCCGGTGCGGCCTCAGGCGGCGTGAAGCTGGTCGTGAACCCGGACAAGATCAAGACCCTCGACGAGGTCAAGGGCAAGAAGATCGCCACTCCCCAGAAGGGGAACACCCAGGACGTCGCCTTCCTCAACTGGATCGGCACCAAGGGCTGGAAGGTCGACCCCGAGAGCGGCAAGGGCGACGTGTCGGTGGTCCGCACCGACAACAAGGTCACCCCCGACGCCTACAAGTCCGGCTCCATCGACGGCGCCTGGGTCCCCGAACCCACCGCCTCCAAGCTCGTCTC